>CAKSUL010000005.1 GCA_934501475.1 uncultured Roseovarius sp.
GCACGTCCTTGAAGCACTGGTGGTCTCCCTTGCGGTATTCGGTCGGGCCGTTGCCGAGCCCGTCGAACTGGAAGCCCTCGAGCGCCTTGATGACTTCGGGCGGATAGAAGGTGCCGGCGGTCTCGACCGCGTTGGCGTACAGCAGCGTCTGCGCATAGCAGGTCTGCGCGGCCTGGCTGGGCGGGAAGCCGTATTTCTCACCGAAGGATTGAACAAAGGCGTTGGTCCCGGCATAGCGGTCGCCTTTTTCGTTCTCCAGCTTCCAGTCCCAGTTCTGCGAGCCGGGGATGCCCTTGATGTTCTGACCGGCGCCGCGCGCCATCAACTCGGAGTACAGCGGCACGACGATCTCGAAATTCTTGCCGTTGACCTGCTTGTCACGCATTCCGAACTGCACCGCGTTGGTCAGCGAGTTGACCATGTTGCCGCCGTAATGGTTCAGGATCAGCACATCGGCGCCCGAATTCAGAACCGGCGTCATGTAGGACGAGAAATCGGTCGAGGCCAGCGGCGTCAGGACCGTGTTGACGGTTTCCCAGCCGATTTCCTCGGTGAAGGCCACCATCGATTCCTGCTGTGTCCAGCCCCAGGTGTAATCCGCGGTCAGGTGATAGGCGCGACGGTCGCTGCCATACAGCTCTTTCAGCACGGGCGCCAATGCGGCGGCGGACTGATAGGCGTTGAAGAAGTGACGGAAACCGTTGGCTTTCTTGTCCTTGCCGGTCGTGTCGTTCGAGTGGGTCAGCCCCGCCATGAAGATGATGCCGGCCTCCTGGCACAGGCCCTGAACGGCCACGGCCACGCCCGAGCTGGAGCCGCCCGAGATCATGATCGCGTTGTCCTTTTCGATCATCGACTTGGCCGAGGCACGCGCCGCGTCCGATTTGGTCTGGGTGTCGCCGGTGACGAATTCGACCTTCTTGCCCAGGATGCCGTTGCCTTGCAGCGACTTTGAGCTGAACGTGTTCATCATGCCGCCATCGCCGCCGCCGTTCAGATGCTCGACCGCCAGCTGGAAGGCGCGCAGCTCATCGGCGCCCTCATCGGCGTAGGGGCCGGACTGGGGCACGTTGAAGCCCAGGGTCACGGTGCTGCCCGTGGGGGCATTGGTATAAGAGTCCGTTGCGGCGCTCAGATAGGTCGGCAGCGCCAGGCCGGCACCGGCAATGGCCGTGGTTTTCAGCAGTCCACGGCGTGTGAAATTGGATTTGGACATGGATATCCTCCCGTTGATGTAATCATGAGAAGGGCCTCCTCCGCGCCTCCCCAGACGGCACTTTGTGCAAAGGTATTAGACAAGCGACAAGAAAATTTCTCAACAACTACCAATAAAGAAACAATTATTTTGTAAATAAATGAACAGTGAGGTATCGTTATCTGTAAAGAAAATTTCTCGCAGTTGCGAAAAGGGTTGATTTGACAGGGAAAAACAATGGCAGAAGCAACCATAGTGGGAACGCGGATCAGGCGGCGGCGTCTGCTCAGCGGGATGCGTCAGACCGAATTGGCGCAGGCTGCGGGAATCTCGCCCTCCTATCTGAACCTGATCGAACATAACCGCCGCAGAATCGGCGGCAAGCTGCTGTTGCGCCTCGCGCTTGCGCTCGAGGTCGAGCCATCGGTGCTGTCGCAAGGGGCCGAGGCGGCGCTGATCAACGGGCTGCGCGAGGTGGCCAGCGCGGGCGCGGACGCGATGGACAGCGCCCCGGAAACCGACCGTCTGGAAGAGTTCGCCGGCCGCTTTCCCGGCTGGGCGCAATTGCTGCTTGATACGTTCCGGCGCGGCGAGGATCGGGACCGCGTGGTCAAGGTGCTGACCGACCGGCTGGCCCATGACCCGAACCTGGCCGGGTCGATCCATGAATTGCTGTCGGTGGTGACCGCAATCCACTCGACCGCGGCGATTCTGGTCGAGACCCCGGCGCTCGAGCCGGAATGGCAGGCGCGCTTTCACCGCAATATCAACGAAGACAGCCTGCGGCTGGCCGAGGGGGCGAAATCGCTGGTGCGCTATCTGGACGCGGCGCCCGGATCCGAGACCGATATCAAATCCCCGCAGGATGAGCTGGATCTGTTTCTGGCCGAGAACGATTATTTCTTCGAGGCGCTCGAGCAGGGGCCGGGCGACGCCGTCGAGGCGGTTCTCGAGGCGGATACCCTGCTGAGCCTGCCCTCGTCGCGAAAACTGGCACATGCCTATCTCACCCGTTACCACGAGGATGCGCAGGCCGTCCCGCAGGACCGTCTGCGCGCGGCGGTGGCGCGTTGCGGGCTGGAGCCGATGGAACTGGCGCGCGATCTGGGCACCGATCTGGCGCTTGTGTTCCGCCGCCTTGCCGCCATGCCCGAGGCCGAGGTGGGGCCGGTCGGGCTGGCGGTGTGCGATGCCACCGGCACCTTGCTGATGCGCAAGCCGATCGACGGATTCGCGGTGTCGCGCCTGTCCGGGGCCTGTCCGCTCTGGCCCATGTATCAGGTGCTGTCGCGCCCGGATGTGCCGCTGCGCACATGGCTGTTGCAGGCCGGGCGCGATGCACAGCCGGTTCAGGCGCTGGCCGTGGCCGAACGTGTCGGCCCGCAGCATTACAACACCCCGCCCTTGCTGCGCTCGTTCATGCTGCTGCTGCCCGCATCGGGTGCGGCGCCGCCGCCGCCCGTCGATCCGGTGCCGGTGGGCACCAGTTGCCGGGTCTGCCCGCGCGCCGGATGCCCCGCACGGCGCGAGCCGTCGGTCATTCGCGATGATGGGCTGTGACGTCACGTGCGCGCGCTCAGGTTTTGACACGCGCGCGGACATTCACGATAGTGCCGCAACCGGCGCGCGCCGGAAGTTCATCGGAGGGGAGGCCGATTGAATGAAAAAACAGGTTCTGCTGATTGAGGATGAGCGCAACATAATCGAGGCGATCCGCTTTATCCTCACGCGGGACGGCTGGTCGGTGCATACCCATTCCAATGGCCATGACGCCATGGATGTGGTGCGCGCGCGTGCGCCCGATCTGGTCATTCTGGATGTGATGCTGCCGGGCAAAAGCGGCTTTGACATCCTGCGCGACATCCGCGCCGATGCGGATCTGGCGGCGACGCCGGTCCTGATGCTGACCGCGCGCGGCCAGACCAAGGATCGCGAAATGGCCGAACGTGCCGGCGCCAGCCGTTATATGACCAAGCCGTTTTCCAATTCCGAAATGCTCGAGGCGGTGCGGGCGCTGGTGCGCCCATGACCAAGGAACCCAAACGCCCGGTCTTTGTCGAACGGCGCACCTATCGGCGCAGGCGCATGGCGGATGCGGCCGGGCTGTTGCCGGTGTTCGGGGTGGCGCTGTTCGGGATTCCGCTGTTGTGGGGCGGGGAGGCATCGCAGGGCGCGCTGACCTCGGATGTGATGATCTATGTGTTCGGCATCTGGGTCGCGCTGGCAGTGCTGGCGGCGGTCGTGTCGCGCGATCTGGGCCGCGAGGGCGATCCGGGCACCGATCCGGGCGCCGGCAGTGGCGACAACGCATCGCCGGTCGTGCGGCAGGGCGACGCAACGCCGCCCGAGGCCCGGTAATGGCGACGCTGAACCTGCTGGTTCTGGTCAGCGTCACCTATGTGGTGTTCCTGTTTGCCATCGCGTTCGTCGCCGACCGGGCGTCGCGGCGGGGGCGGGGGGCGTGGCTGCGCTCGCCGATCATCTACACGCTATCGCTGTCGATCTATTGCACGGCTTGGACATTTTACGGCGCGGTCGGCTTTGCCGCGCGTTCGGGGCTTGAGTTCGTCACCATCTATCTGGGCCCGACATTGGTGATGGTGGGCTGGTGGTGGACCCTGCGCAAGATGGTGCGGATCGGGCGCAGCCAGCGGATCACCTCGATTGCCGACATGATATCATCGCGTTACGGCAAATCGAACCTGCTGGCGGTGCTGGTCACCGTGCTGGCGGTGATCGGCGCGACGCCTTATATCGCGCTGCAATTGCAATCCGTGACCCTGTCCTTTGCCGCCTTCTCCGAGATCGAACCGGTCGAGAGCGCGCGCCCCACCCTGCAAAGCACCGCCTTTGTCGTGGCGCTGGGGTTGACATTGTTCACCATCCTGTTCGGCACCAGGAATCTGGACGCGAATGAACGCCATCACGGCGTCGTCATGGCCATCGCCCTCGAGGCGGTGGTCAAGCTGTTTGCCCTGCTCGCGGTCGGGGTGTTCGTGGTCTGGGGGCTGGGCGACGGGATTGCGCACACGCTTGAGCGCATGGACGCCTCGCAGATCGCGCGCTGGGATGTGTCGGGCAGTCGCTGGGCCGGGTTGACGATGTTGTCGGCGGCGGCGTTCCTGTGCCTGCCGCGCATGTTTCAGGTGCTGGTGGTCGAGAACGAGGACGAAGGCCACCTGCGCACCGCCGCATGGGCCTTTCCGACATATCTGATGCTGATGAGCCTGTTCGTGCTGCCGATCGCGGCGGTCGGGCTGGAACTGTCGCCGCCGGGGGCCAACCCGGATCTTTTCGTGCTGACCCTGCCGTTGCTGGCCGGGCAGGACAATCTGGCGATCCTGTCATTCCTTGGCGGGTTTTCATCGGCCACGTCGATGGTGATCGTCGCGGCGATTGCGCTGTCCACGATGGTGTCGAACCATATCGTGATGCCGATCTGGCTGTGGGCCGCAGGCGGCGGTGCGGTGGTGTCGGGGGATGTGCGCAAGGTCGCCCTGCGGGCGCGCCGCCTGTCCATCGCCGGGATTGTCGCGCTGGGCTATGTCTATTTCCAGTTGTCGGGCGGGGGCACGGCGCTGGCGGCGATCGGACTTGTGTCCTTTGTTGGGGTGGCGCAGTTCCTGCCGGCGCTGATGGGCGGGCTGATCTGGCGTGGCGCGACGCGCGGCGGGGCGATGGCCGGGCTGCTGGTGGGGGCGTTGGTGTGGATGTATACGCTGTTCCTGCCCAGTTTCGGCCCCGGCGTGATCCTGCCGCAATCCGTCTTTGATCACGGGTTGATGGGCCTTGCATGGCTGCGCCCTCATGCGCTGTTCGGCGCCGACGGGATGGACAGCGTGGTTCATGCCGTGATGTGGAGCATGTTGCTGAATACCGGCGTGTTCTTTTCGGTGTCCGTGGTCAGCTTTCCCACCCCGATCGAGCGGCTGCAGGGCGCGCAATTCGTCAACGTGTTCGATCATTCGCGCACCGCGGGCAGTTGGACCGGCGGCCTTGCCCAATCCGAGGATCTGCTGATCACGGCGCAGCGCATCATGGGCGGCCCCGAGGCACAGGCGCTGTTTGCCAATGCGGCGCGCCGGCAGGGCCTTGCCGGCTATCTGCCGGAACCCTCGCCCGATTTCCTGCAGACGCTCGAGCGGGAATTGTCCGGCTCGGTCGGGGCGGCGACGGCCCATGCGATGATCAGCCAGATCGTCGGGCGCGCCACCGTGTCGGTCGAGGATCTGCTGGCGGTGGCCGATGAGGCGGCGCAGATCATGGAATATTCCAACCGCCTTGAGGCGAAATCGGCGGAACAGGCCCGCACCGCGCGGCAATTGCGCGTGGCCAATGAGAAATTGACGCAACTGTCGGTGCAAAAGGATGAATTCCTCAGCCAGGTCAGCCATGAACTGCGCACGCCCATGACCTCGGTGCGCGCCTTCTCGGAGATCCTGCGCGACACCACCGGGCTGAGCGCGCGCGAACAGGCCAAATATTCCTCGATCATCCATGATGAGGCCGTGCGCCTGACCCGGCTGCTGGATGACCTGCTGGATCTCAGCGTTCTGGAAAGCGGCAAGATCGTGCTGAATGCGCAGACCGGCGTGCTGTGCGATATCCTGGATCGCTGCGTGGATGCGGCGGGCGGTCAGTCGGATCGCTTTGTCGTGCACCGCGACCGCGCGAGCGAACAGGTGTTGCTGGCCACGGACATGGACCGGCTGGCGCAGGTGTTCATCAACCTGATCTCGAACGCGCGCAAATATTGTGACGCCGCCCGTCCCGAACTGACCATCCATGTCGAACAGGACCGCGATATGCTGGTGGTGGATTTCATCGACAACGGAACCGGCATCCCGCCCGAATATCACAACATGATCTTTGAGAAATTTTCCCGCATCGGCGCGACCAAGACCAGCGGCGCGGGGCTGGGTCTGGCGATCTGCAGTGAAATCATGCTCAGGCTGGGGGGGATGCTCAGCTATGTGCCGGGGCAGGGCGGCGCCGCATTTCGGGTCAGCCTGCCGCAAAAATCACCGCGCAGCACATAAAAGCGCGGCGATAAAGCTATTGGTAACCATCACATGATTAAGGTCGGGGCACAGCACACCGGCAAAAGGTCAGTCGCGCATATCATGGGCAGCAGCACACGCAACACGGTCATCCATCGCAAGGCGCAGGTCGCGCGCGAGGAATATCAGGCGCGCGCCATGTCGCCGGCCAAGGCGCTGCGCATGGCGCTGGCCCGGTCGGCGGATGCGGCAATCGGGCTGGCCGTGACCGTGACCGCGGTCGAACAGGTGCAACTGAGCCAGGGCGATGTCGCGGCGGAATTCGGCGCGCCCGGCCTTCTGGTCCTGCTGGACGGGCAGGACGGCGCGCGCGGCGCGATGCGGCTGGACCCGGCGTTTCTGGCCGCGCTGATCGAGGTGCAGACGACAGGCCGCGTGACCGGGCGCGCGCCAGCGGACCGGGTGCTGACCCGCACCGACGGGGCCATTGCCGCGCCGCTGATCGACGCCATGCTGGCCGAGTTCGAGGAACAGCTTTGCCCCGACGACACCGCGCATTGGGGGGCGGGCTATCGCTTTGGCGCGATGATGGAGGATGCGCGCGCCCTGACCCTGTCGCTGGAGGCGACGGATTTCCATGTGTTTCGCGTGTTCGCCGAACTGGGCGAGGTTGCGGTGACGGCGGCGTTTTCTCTGCTGCTGCCGCATCGCGTGGCCCCGGCATGCCCTGCCCGGGCCTCTGAACATGGCGCCGGGGCGCGGGGGCTGACGCTCAGGCAGACGGCGATGATGGCGCCGGTGTCGCTGATGGCGGTGCTGGCGCGCGTGCCGCTTCCGCTGGGGCGGGTCTGCGGGTTGAAGGTGGGCGATAGCCTGACGCTGGGCGGGGGTGATACCCCGCTTGAGGTGCGTCTGGAGGCCAGTCAGAAACATGTCGTGGCGCGCGCGTCACTGGGTCAGATGAACGGGATGCGCGCGCTGCGCCTGACCCTGCCGGCCCCCCCGCAAGGCGCGCCGCCCCATGCCCCGGATCCTGCCGGGGACGCACGCAAACCGCGCCCGCAACCGCGCGGCGCCGCCGCAATGCCGGCCACACCCGCCCCGCCGGCCGCCGCGCCAAAACCCATCTCCGAGGGCGGTGAAACCATCCGGGGCGACATGGGGATCGAACAGGATATGCTGCAACTGCAAAGGCTTGCGGATCAGGCCGCAACGTGACGTTCTCTCGGGCGGCCCCATGCGCGAACCAGCCCCCGACCGCCCCGCAATCAGCTGAGAAAGATACCGATCACGATCATCATCAGCCCGATCACCGACAGGAACAGCGCCCCGGCGTTCAGCGGCACGACGCCTTGCAACACGGCGCGCAGTGCCGCGTCATCCAGCCCCGCCTTGCGCGCGCGCCACACTTTGACGATGCACCAGATCAGCCCGGCCAAGCCTGCGAATGAGACCGCGGCCCCGGCCCAGATTACCAATTCCATCACCCTGCTCCTGTTGCGTGCGCCCGCCCGGCGATACTGCAAAGCGCCGCCAAGCTCAAGATGCGGCGCGCTCGGCCCTTGCGGGGCGGGATTGCATTGGATAGTCACAAGGCCGACACGGACCATCGGAGATCCCCAATGAACGACACGACGCAGGACGCGACATATCGCGTCACCGCAGACGAGCTACGCCAGTTTATCGAGCGTTTCGAACGCCTTGAGGCCGAAAAGAAAGACATCGCCGAACAACAGAAAGAGGTGATGGCCGAGGCCAAGTCACGCGGCTATGACACCAAGGTGCTGCGCAAGGTCATCGCGCTGCGCAAACGCGACAAGGATGACATCGCCGAAGAAGAAGCGGTGCTCGAGATGTACAAAGAGGCGCTCGGGATGTCCTGAGCCGCGTCATTCGCGATCAGCATCCAACCGCCATCATCATGGCGCTGCGCAAGGTCAAAAGCCCCTTGCGCGGCGCCCCGCGGTCCGGAAAAGGCCGCGCGCCGGGCGGGTCGCTGCGCTCAGTCCGCCTGATCGGGGGCGTAGTCGCGGATCACGAAATGCTTGGTGGTGGTCTCGACCACCTCCCAATAGCCGCGAAACCCGTTGGGGATGAGAAAGCTGTCCCCGGTGCGGAATTCCTGAACCGTGCCATCCTCGGAAATCATCCGCACATGGCCGTGCAGCAGCACGCAGAATTCATCGCGCTCCGAGAAGGCGTGCCATTTTCCGGGGGTGCTGGTCCAGGTGCCGGCCATCAGCGTGCCGTCCGGGCTGGTGAAATGCATCCGGGTCTGGTGATGCGGATCGCCCTGCACCACGCGGTCCGGCAAATCGGCCAGACGGCGTCTGCTGACGGGGGTATCATCCTGGAAATCGATGACGGGTTTGGTCACGCTCATGCCCTCCTGATCTGCGCTATTCAGCCTGCGACATGGGTGATGCCATACAGGATGAACCCGGCAATGAACACCGTCTCGGCGACGATCAGGATGATCGCCTGACCGCCCACATCCAGAATGGTCCTGAGCGATGTCTTCATCCCCACGGCGGCGATCGAGATCAGCAGCGCCCATTTGGACAGGTCCGCCAGCAGCGTCTGCACCATCCCCGGGATCAGCCCGAAGGAATTGATCGCCGCCAGCAGCAGGAACATCAGCACGAAGAACGGCATCAGCGGCGGGCGCTTGCCGCCCTCCTGTGCGCTTTCATCGCTGTAGCTGCGGATCACCAGCGCAAAGACCAGGACCACCGGGGCCAGCATGGTCACGCGGATCAGCTTGACCAGGGTGGCGGTTTCGCCGGTCTCGTCGCTGACTGAAAAACCGGCGCCGACCACCTGGGCGACGTCATGGATCGTGCCGCCCAGAAACACGCCGGTGGCCAGGTCGTCCAGATCCAGCGCCTGGGTGATGATCGGATAGGCGATCATCGCAAGGGTCGACAGGACGGTCACGCCCAGCACGGTAAAGATCAGGTTGCGTTCCGAGTGTTCGTTCTTGGGCAGGACGGCGGCAATCGCCATCGCGGCCGAGGCCCCGCAAATGGCCACCGATCCGCCGGTCAGCAGGCCAAAGCGCCAGCCACGTCCCAGCATCCTGGCCCCCAGCAGGCCGAAAAGGATGGTCAGGACCACGCCCGCCACCACCAGCCCGATCAGTTTCGGCCCCAGCCCGATCAGCAGTTCGACACTGATGCGCGCGCCCAGAAGGGCCACGCCGATGCGCAGCACCGTGCGCGAGGTCAGCGCGATACCGGGCACACAGCGCCCCTCTTCGGCCAGAAAGTGAAACGCGATGCCCAGCAACAGCGCCATCAGCATCGCGGGCGCGCCGTAATGTTCGGACAGGAACTGCGCGGCGACGGCGACGATCAGCGCCACCAGAAAGCCGGGGCCGTTCCGGGACAGGAATTGAGGCAGGCCGGTGATGAATTGCCCGGCTGCGGAAATATGCGACGTCATGGAATGTCTCCGGTGCTGCGGGCGGTGCGGATGTGTCGGGCGATTGCGCTGGCTGGCAAGGGGCCCGGCATGACCCGATGGTGCGTTGGAAAAAGCAGGAGGAGACGGGGGATTGCCCCGTCTCCTCGGGTCTTGGTCAGGGCGTCAGGACGCGCAGGCGTTGGGCTGCGGGCGCATGTCCGCGGCGTCGATGCCGGCAACCTTGACCGGCTTCTTCATCGCGTCGCGGCGGAACGGCTCGCCCAGTTCCTGATTCAGCACCACTTCGATGAACGTGGTGACATTGTCCTGCATCTGCTCTTTGACGGCGGTGTTCAGCACCTCGGTCAGTTGCTCCATCGTGGTGACCTGAACGCCCTTGAGGCCACAGCCCTTGGCGATTTCGGCATAGTTCACATCCAGGTTCAGCTCGGTGCCGACAAAGTTGTCATCGAACCACAGCGTCGTGTTGCGCTTTTCCGCGCCCCACTGGTAGTTGCGGAAGATGATCATCGTGATCGCAGGCCAGTCGCCACGGCCGCAGGCGGTCATTTCGTTCATCGAAATGCCGAATGCGCCGTCCCCGGCAAAGCCGACCACCGGAACATCGGGGCAGCCGATCTTGGCGCCCAGAATCGCCGGCAGGCCATAGCCACAGGGACCGAACAGGCCCGGAGCCAGATATTTGCGGCCCGCTTCAAACGACGGATAGGCGTTGCCGATGGCGCAGTTGTTGCCGATATCCGAGGAAACGATCGCATCCTTGGGCATCGCCGACATGATCGCGCGCCATGCCTGGCGGGGCGACATGCGATCGGGCTGACGGTTGCGCGCGCGCTCGTTCCAGTCCACGCCTTCGTCGGTGTCTTCCTCGTGATCCATCGAGCTGAGCTCCTGTGCCCAGCGGGATTTTGTCATCGAGATCAGCTCTTTGCGCTCTTTGCGGCCCTTGTCGCCGGCACCGGAACCCAGCTGTGCCAGCAGTTGTTCGGCCACTTTCCTGGCGTCGCCCTGGATCGCCACATCGACCTTCTTGGTCAGGCCGATCCGGTCCGAGTTGATGTCGACCTGGATCACCTTGGCGTTTGTCGGCCAATAGTTGATGCCATAGCCGGGCAGGGTGCTGAACGGGTTCAGACGGTTGCCAAGCGCCAGCACGACATCGGCTTTCTGGATCAGTTCCATCGCCGCCTTCGAGCCGTTATAGCCCAGCGGGCCAACGGCCAGCGGGTGGCTGCCGGGGAAGGCGTCATTGTGCTGATAGCCACAGGCGACGGGCGCATCCAGTGCCTCGGCCAGTTTGGCGCTGGCGTCGATGCCACCGGCCAGGATCACGCCGGCACCGTTCAGGATCACCGGGAATTCGGCCTCGCTCAGCAGCTTGGCGGCGGCGGCGACGGCCTCTGCACCACCGGCGGGGCGCTCAAGGCGGATGATCTGGGGCAGTTCGATGTCGATCACCTGCGTCCAGTAATCACGCGGGATGTTGATCTGCGCCGGGGCCGAGCCGCGCCATGCCTTTTCGATCACGCGGTTCAGGACTTCGGCCATGCGCGACGGGTCGCGGACCTCTTCCTGATAGCAGACCATGTCCTCGAACAGCTTCATCTGTTCGATTTCCTGGAACCCGCCCTGACCGATGGTCTTGTTGGCGGCCTGCGGCGTCACCAGCAGCATCGGCGTGTGGTTCCAGTAGGCGGTCTTGATCGGGGTCACGAAGTTGGTGATGCCGGGGCCGTTCTGGGCGATCGCCATCGACATCTTGCCGGTGGCGCGGCTGTAACCGTCGGCGATCATGCCGCCGGATGTTTCATGGGCACAATCCCAGAACTTGATCCCTGCGGCGGGAAACAGGTCCGAAATCGGCATCATGGCCGAACCGATGATACCGAACGCATTGTCGATACCGTGCATTTGCAGGACCTTAACAAAGGCCTCTTCGGTGGTCATTTTCATTGTATGTTCTCCTGTTTGTTCAGTTCAGAGGATTTCGTCGTTCAGGTAGTACCAAGGGTACATCATGCGTTGTCCCAGGCGGCGGAACGGCGTCAGGATGCCGTGGCTGGGAAGCTGTGAGGTGAAGATCGGCAGATCCAGTTCCTGTCCTTTTCCCGCCACCAGCTGGGCCAGGCGCTTGCCGGCTTGCGCCGAATACATAACACCGTTCCCGCCATAGCCCAGAGCATAATAGATCGTCTCTTTCTTGTCGGGCTGATAGATCCGGGGCATCATGTCATGGCTGACATCGACCCAGCCCCACCATGAATATTCCAGCTCGATCCCGGTCAGGGCCGGGAACTTGCGATACAGACCCTTTTGCAGCAAGGCAAGGTGTTTGGGGTTTTCGGCGTCCGGTCCGGTGATGGCGCTGCGGCTGCCGATCTGCACGCGCCTGTCGGGCAGGCAGCGATAGTAATGGCGCAGGGTGCGCGTGTCGGTCAGCGGTGAAAACGCCTGGAACCCGCATTCCTCCATTTCCGAGTCGGTCAGCGGGCGCGTCACGATCGAGTTGGACAGGATCGGCATCAGGCGGTGCTTGGTGCGCTTGTTCAGCCCCGGAGGCGTATAGCCCGCCGTCGCCATCGCCACGGCGCGCGCGCGCACAGTGCCGCCGGGCGTCGTCAGATGATGCACGCCATTGACCACCTTCCAGCCCATGACCGGGCTACCGGGATGGATGGTCGCGCCCAGCTTGCGGGCCAGATTGGCATAGGAAAACGCCAGTTTGGCGGCGTGGACGGCGGTTCCGTCGGGTTCCCACATGGCGCCTGCGGCCTCCTGGTCGCGGACGTGGTTCTCGTGCAGTTCCTCGCGGCTGATGATCCGGCTGCCATAGCCGAAGGTCTCGTTCAGCAGCGCGCTTTCCTTCACGAGCTTGGGCATGACCTTGGCGCGGTGGGCGATATAGTAATGCCCGCCGGTCTGGGGATCGCAATCGACGTCGTCCGAATAGATCAGGTCGTTGAACAGCTCGAACGCCTCGCAGACCTCGGCATGCATCTTCTTGGCGACATCGACGCCCCAGCGTTGAATCCATTGCGAGCGTTTGAGCCGCCCGGACGAGATCTGCGCCTGACCGCCGTTGCGCGTGGAACACCCCCATGACACGGCATTCGCCTCAAGGACCGTCGCCTTGATGCCATGCTCCTTGGCCAGATGGATGGCGGTGGACAACCCGGTATAGCCCGAGCCGATGACCACGACATCCACATCCATGTCGTTATGCACCGGCCCGTCATCGCCGGGCTGCTGGCCCGCCGTGTCGATCCAGTAGGTCGGTGCGTACTGGCGGTTATGGCCGGGGCCCGCGTCGATGATCGGATCATAGCGGGGATCATAGCTGGCTTTGGGCCAGTGACTTGGTCTGACGTCATCCAACATGAGAGTGTTCCATTCGTAAAGGAGGGTGAATTACGCTTTGAAAGGGGGGCGGGATTTGCGCAGGGCCTGTTTGACGACGATCTTTCCGTCGCGCAGGGTGAACAGGTCAGCGCCTTCGGCCTCGATGCGCATGCCGTTGGCATCGGTGCCCGAGAAGGTCCATTCCGACACGGCGCGGTTGCCATGCACGAAATGGCTGTGATGATCCCAATGGGCATCCTTCATGCCGGCCCAGACGGCGCTGAACGCACGGGCAATCGCATCGGCGCCTTCGATCCTGGTGCCGAATTTCTCATCCCCGCCAACGGTGTAGAACACGCAATCATCGGCAAAGCACTTCATCACGCCGTCGACGTCATGGCGGTTGAAGGCGTCGAATGTGTCGGACAGGTCCTGGATGGTGAGGGTCTTGGTCATGGGATGATCTCCGTTTGATTGACTGTTGTCTGTCGCCGCCGTGGCGCCGGGCGTCACGATCAGCATCGGGTGGTGTTCGGGCTTGGGGCCTGAATTCGGGTCGGGGCGGGGCGGGCAGGGGCAGCGCCACGGTCAGCCCCCCGTGCCCTCAAAATACCAGATATCCCGCCTGTGCGGGGCTGTTTGTTGGATATGAGGATTCCGCCCCTCAGTGTTAGGGCCAGTTTCGCGATTGACTTAGACCAGTTGCCGTCGCAACAATCGGCCATGCCGACAAGCATCATCCCCCCCGAGGTGTTTTTCCTCGATCGCGCCGCCGCGCGCCCGTTGCAGGCGCAGATCCGCGAAACCGTCGTCGCCTCGGTGCTGTCGGGGCAGGCGCTGGCGGGGGCGCGGATGCCGTCCTCGCGCCGGCTGGCGCAGCATCTGGGCGTGGCGCGCATGACCGTGACGCTGGCCTATCAGGATCTGGTCGATCAGGGCTATCTGGAATCGCTGGATCGCAGCGGCTATGTGGTGGCCGATATCGACGCGGTGCCGCATCTTCAGCCCGACAAGGCGGCGCGTGCGCGCAGCCAGGGCGATGTCTGGGGCGGGTTCCTGTCCAGTTCGCTGGCGACGCGGCGGCGCATCCGCAAGCCGCAGGACTGGCGCGCGCTGCCCTATCCCTTCGTGTTCGGGCAGATGGATTCGGGGCTGTTTCGCCACTCGGCCTGGCGCGATTGCGCCCGCCAGGCGATGGGGCGGCGGGATTTCGACGACATGGCGGGCGATTTCGTCGCCACCGATGACCCGCTGCTGGTGAATTACATCATCGCGCGCTCATTGCCGCGGCGCGGGATCACCGCCACCTCCGAAGAGATCCTGATCACCGTCGGCGCGCAGAACGCACTGTGGCTGACGATCGAGCTGCTGACCCGCCGCCCGCTGAGGGCGGTATGCGAAAACCCCGGCTATCCCGATACGTTGCAGGCGCTGCGCTGGTGCGGGGCCGAGGTGACGACGCTGGACGTCGATCAGCGCGGCTTGCCGCCCGAAAACATCCCCGACGGCACCCGCGCGGTGTTCGTCACGCCCAGCCATCACGCGCCGACCGGCGCCACCATGCCGCGCGCCCGGCGGCGCGAATTGCTGGCCGATGCCGAGGCGCGCGATTTCGTCATCATCGAGGACGATTATGAATTCGAGATGAGCTTTCTCGAACCGCCCAGCCCCGCGCTCAAGTCGATGGATACCAATGAGCGCGTGCTCTATGTCGGCAGCTTTTCCAAGTCGCTGTTTCCGGGGCTGCGCCTGGGCTATCTTGTCGGCCCGGCGCAGGTGATCGCCGAAGCGCGCGAATTGCGCTCGATGATGCTGCGCCACCCGTCCGGGCATCTTCAGCGCACGGCGGCGTATTTTCTGGCGCAGGGGCATTATGACCTGCTGATCCGCGACATGCGGCGCGAATATTCCCGCCGCCGCGTGGCGATGCAGCAGGCCTTGGCGCAGACCGGGCTCGAGATCGCCGGGGCGTCGCAATTCGGCGGCTCGAGCCTGTGGATCAAGGGGCCCGAGGGGCTGGATGCCAGTGCGCTGGCCGATGATCTGCTGGCGCAGGGCGTGATGATCGAGCCGGGCGCGCCGTTCTTTGACCGCGCCGAGGGGCCGGTGCCGTTTTTCCGGCTGGGCTATTCCTCGATCCCGGTCGAGCGCATCCCCGAAGGCATCGCCCGCATCGCCCGCGCGGTCGAAAACCGGCGATGAGGATTGCGCCGCCCTGGCCGCCATCCGCGCCCTGATCGGCCTATACACCTAGACCAAATGCCGATATGATCAGTCATATTGTGAGGCAGAGGCAGGCAAGCGGGCATGAAGGCGACATTTCGCGACGTCAAGGCGGATATTCTTGGCAAGATCACCCAAGGCATCTGGGCGCCGGGCAGTCTGATCCCCAGCGAGATCGACCTGGCCGCGACCTATGGCTGCGCGCGCGCCACGGTGAACCGCGCGATGCGCGAACTGGCCGATGACGGGTTGATCGAACGCCGCCGCAAGGCCGGCACGCGCGTGCGCATGGCCCCGGTGCGGCAGGCGAAATTCGACATTCCCATCGTGCGCCGCGAGATCGAGGATCAGGGCGCCACCTATCGCTATGCGCTGGTCAGCCGCGCGGTGCAGGCGGCACCCGATTGGCTGCGCGCGCGCCTCAAGCTGGCGCAGGGCGGGCAGGTGCTGCATCTGGTGGCGATGCATTACGCCGACGGCAACCCCTTTCAGCACGAGGACCGCTGGATCAGCCTTGCCACGCTGCCCGAGGCCGAACAGGCCGATTTCACCCAGACCGGGCCGAATGAATGGCTGGTCTCGACCGTGCCGTTCTCAAACGCCGAGATCAGCTTTTCGGCGGCAACGGCGGATGCCACCCTCGCGCGCTATCTGGGCTGCGGGGCGGGGGATGCGCTGTTTCGGATCGAACGCTCGACATGGCGCGAGGGGCGCGCGATCACCTATGTGCGCCTGTCCTTCCAGCCCGGCCACCGCATGACGGCGCAATACTGACGCCCGGACGCGCCATTGCAGGCAAGCAACGCCCTTTCGATTGGTGCGGGCGTTCCTGCCGCAACGGGTGGTTTACCCTTCGGCCCGCGCGGACACGCCAGCGGCGGTGATCGTCATTCGATGGTGATCGGGGTATCGAAGCTGCCCTCGATCGCGCGGCAATTGTTCGCATCGGCCTCGGAACCATAGCCTTCGGCATAGCAGAGCTGGCCGCTGAACGTGCCGGTGGCCCGGGTCTCGTCGCCCGCGCTTGTCAGGGCGGTGAAGACAATACTGATCGCCTCTGGTGCGCCCTCGGATGTCCAGTGCAGACCGGTGCCTTGCGGCGAATAGGTGACGATCGCCTCGATCGGCGCGGTTTCTGGGGTCGGCGCTTCGGACATGAATGTCACATCGACCCCGAGACGCGCGTTGTCGCTGCCGTAGCCTGCCAGGCTGAGAGACGAAAAGCCCCCGCCCGGCACGACCAGGAACGCCGTCGATGAGGCCTCATCCCCGTCGCGTGCAATGACCGTCGGCTGGGCGATCTGCTCGTCACCGAATGTCGCTGCCATCGTTCCGATTTCTTCGATCTCGAAGGCCAGAACCGGCGCTGCGACAACGAGGAAAGCGGAAAAGATTGCGATATGTTTCATATAAATCCAGTCTCCATGAAAAACCTGCGCCAAGCCCCGACCGAGAGGCCGCCTAGTGCGATGATGAACGGGCCAGAAAAACACCTGATGCGCCCTGATTCTGCCGATAGTCCCGGTGCAAAACGCCGTCTCCTGCAAGGTGGCGCTTTCTTTGGCACCGATCAAGCCTATTTGCACCGCGCGCGGCGGTTCGGGTGGCTGTGGGCGTGTCGCGCTAGAGCCAGCCGCGCCGTTTGAAGAACGCGAAGGGCAGGATGGCCGACATCACCATCGCCACCAGGGCCATCGGATAGGCCCACGGCCAGGCCAGTTCCGGCATCACCTCAAAGTTCATCCCGTAGATCGACGCGATCAGGGTCGGCGGCAGGAACACCACCGCCGCCACCGAGAAGATCTTGATGATGGCGTTCTGTTCGATGTTGATCAGGCCCAGGGTTCCGTCCAGCAGAAAGGTGATCTTTTGCGACATGAAGCCGACATGATCCTGCAGTGACCTCACGTCCGAGGCGATGGCCCTCAGCTGTTCGCGCCGGTCGGTGTGGTCATGTTGCAATTTCGGCCCCAGATAGGCGACCAGACGTTCAAGGGTGATCAGGCTGTCGCGCAGATGCGATGTCAGATCCCCCTTGCGGCCGATCGCCTCCAATGTGTGCTTGTAGTTGGTGCCCTGACGCGCCTCGACGCCCTTCTGGCCGAACACATCGCGTGAGATCGCGTTGATTTCGTGCCCCGCGCGCTCGAGAACATCGGCCAGCCGGTCAACGATGGCCTCAAGCAGGCCCATCAGCGTGCTTTCGGCGTCCGAGCAGCCAAGCGCGATCTTCTGGCCGCGCTCGATGAACGAGCGAAAGGCGCGCGGATCGTGATAGCGGATCGTGATCAGATGGGTGCGCAGCAAGACGAAGGTCACCGGTTCCATCAGGATGTCGTCGGAATCCGCCTGCGACGGGATCAGCGCGGTCATGTAGGCGCCGCCATCCTCGCTATAAAGACGCGAGGACAGCTCGATTTCGGCCATTTCGGCCTTGGTCGGCAATTCGATGTCCAGCCGGCTTTCCAGCGCGCGCATTTCCTCGGAGGTCGGATCATGCAGATCGAACCACAATGGCAGGTTGTCGGGGATCGCGTCGTCGGCGTCGCTGCGCAGCCGACCGCCATCGAGTATGAAGGTGCGGATCATTGCAATCCCCCCTGGATCGAGTTCTTTGGTCGGCGCGAATGTGGGTGTTTGCCCGGTCGCGGTCAATCGCAAATCGGCCACCGGGAAGGGGCGCCGCCGGTCGCGTTGAACCGGCGGCGCGTCAGGTCAGAGGATGCCGGGCAGGTTCAGCCCGTTTTCGCGGGCGCACTCCAGCGCCTCCTCATAACCGGCATCGGCGTGGCGCATGACGCCGGTTGCGGGATCGTTCCACAGCACGCGCGCGATGCGGCGATCCGCGTCCTCGGTGCCGTCACAGCAGATCACCATGCCCGAATGCTGGCTGAACCCCATGCCGACGCCGCCACCATGATGCAGCGACACCCATGTCGCCCCGCTGGCGGTGTTCAAAAGCGCATTCAGCAGCGGCCAGTCGCTGACGGCGTCAGAGCCGTCCTTCATCGCCTCGGTCTCGCGGTTGGGCGATGCGACCGAGCCGGAATCGAGGTGGTCGCGCCCGATCACGATCGGTGCGGACAATTCGCCGTTGCGCACCATTTCGTTGAACGCCAGACCCAGCTTGTGACGCACGCCAAGGCCGACCCAGCAGATCCGCGCGGGCAGGCCCTGAAAGCTGATCCGCTCGCGCGCCATGTCCAGCCAGTTGTGCAGATGGCTGTCCTCGGACAGGATTTCCTTCACCTTGGCATCGGTCTTGTAGATGTCCTCGGGGTCGCCCGACAGGGCCGCCCAGCGGAACGGGCCGATGCCCCGGCAGAACAGCGGGCGGATATAGGCGGGCACGAAACCGGGGAAATCAAAGGCGTTTTCCAGCCCTTCCTCAAGCGCCATCTGGCGGATGTTGTTGCCGTAATCCACCGTCGGGATGCCGGCGGCGTGGAAATCGACCATCGCCTTGACATGCACCTTCATGCTGGCGCGGGCGGCTTTTTCGACCTCCTTGGGGGCGGTTTCGCGCTTGTCGCGCCACTGCGCCATGCTCCAGCCCTGCGGCAGGTAGCCGTTGATCGGGTCATGCGCCGATGTCTGGTCGGTCACGATATCGGGGCGCACGCCACGGCGCACCAGCTCGGGGAACACATCCGCCGCATTGCCCAGCAGGGCGACGGATTTCGCCTCGCCCGCCTTGGTCCAGCGCTCGATCATCTCGAGGGCTTCGTCCAGCGTCTCGGCCTTTTCATCGACATATCGGGTGCGCAGGCGGAAATCTATGCTGTCGGGGTTGCACTCGACGGCCAGACAGCAGGCCCCGGCCATCACCGCGGCCAGAGGCTGTGCGCCGCCCATGCCGCCAAGGCCCCCGGTCAGGATCCACTTGCCCTTGAGCGAGCCGCCGTAATGCTGACGGCCAGCCTCGACGAAGGTCTCGTAGGTGCCCTGCACGATGCCTTGCGAGCCAATATAGATCCACGATCCGGCGGTCATCTGGCCATACATCGCCAGACCCTTTTTATCCAGTTCGTTGAAATGGTCCCAGTTCGCCCAATGCGGCACCAGGTTCGAGTTGGCGATCAGAACGCGCGGCGCGTCCTTGTGGGTCTGGAACACGCCCACCGGCTTGCCCGACTGCACCAGCAGGGTCTGGTCCTCTTCGAGTTCGAGCAGTGAGGCGACGATCTTGTCGAAATCGTCCCAGGTGCGGGCCGCGCGGCCGATCCCGCCATAAACCACCAGTTCATGCGGGTTTTCGGCCACATCGGGGTGCAGGTTGTTCATCAGCATCCGCATCGGGGCCTCGGTCAGCCAGCTTTTGGCGGTGATCTCGCTTCCGGTGGCGGGATAGACGTCGCGGGTGTTCTTGCGTGGGTCGCTCATGGTCTTGGTCCTTTCGTCTCAGGCCAGAAGATGGCCGGCAATGATGTTGCGTTGAATTTCGCTGGAGCCTTCATAGATGCGCATGATCCGCAGATCGCGGGTGATGCGCTCGATCGGGAAATCGCGGGTATAGCCATAGCCGCCATGGATCTGCAGCGCGGTATCGGCCACCGCGTCGGCCACTTCGGAGGCCTTCAGCTTGGCCATGGCCGCAGCGCGTGAAAACCGCAGCCCAAGCGCGCGCTGGCGCGCCGCCTCAAGCGCCATCAGGCGCGCCGCCTCGAGTTCGAGCGCGGCATCCGCCAGCATCCAGCGGATGCCCTGCTTGGCGCTGAGGGCCTCACCGCCGATGACGCGTTCGCGCGCATAGGCGAGCGCATGGGCAAGGGCCGCATCCGCCATGCCGATACATTGCGCCGCCACTTCGACGCGGCCATTGTCCAGCACCTTCATCGCGGTCTTGAAGCCCTGTCCGGGCTGTCCGCCCAACAGGGCGTCATCGGGCAGATGGCAATCCAGCGACAGGGTGAACACATGCCCGCCCTTCAGCCCCATGGTGCGCTCTGGCGCCCCGGCGACAAATCCCGGCGTGCCCCTGGGCAGCACGAAGGCGCTGATGCCGCGATGCCCGGCGTCGGGATCGGTCATGGCAAAGACCACCAGGAAATCGGCCACACCGCCATTCGAGATAAAGCATTTGGCCCCCTTGAGATGCCAGCCATCCCCGGTCTTGACGGCGCGGGTGCGCATGTCCGCCGGGTCCGACCCGGCGGCGGGTTCGGTCAGGGCAAAGGCGCCAAGGGTCTTGCCCTCGGCGGCGTCGGGCAGAAGCGCGGCGCGCTGTGCATCCGTGCCCCCGATCAGGATCGAATCCGTCGCCAGGTAATGCGCCGTCAGCGCCGATGCGGTCGAGCCGCATCCGCCGGCCACGATCTCGACCGCGCGCAGCAGGGCGGGGGCGGAAATGCCGCTGCCGCCATGAGCTTCGGGGATGTTGGCGCCCAGCATCCCGGCCTCGGCCAGCGTGCGCAACTGGGCGTGAACGAAGCTGGAGGTCTCATCCACCTCGGCGGCCAGGGGGGTGATCCGCTCGGCCACGATGCGCGTCAGCACATCGCAGAACATGCGCTCATCTTCGCTGAGCATGTGATAATGGTCTGACATCATGCGCCTTTCTCTATAATGATACCATCGCGGCGCAGGGCCTCGATCATTTCGGGTTCCATGCCGCAAATCTCGGCCAGGATGGCCGCGCCGTCACCGCCAAGCGCGGGCGCCGAGTGCTCGGAAACCGGTTTTGCCGCGTCAAAGTGCACCGGCTGGCCAACCGTCGGGGCCGTGCCCAGAACCGGGTGCGGCAATTGCGAGATCAGCCCGCGCGCATGGGCATGCGGGTTGTCGCCTGCCTGCGCGATGTCCCAGATCGGGGCCGAGGGCAGGCCGGCCTCGGCCAGCGTGCTCAGCGCCTGCTCGACGCTCAGCGGCGCGCTCCACTCTTCGATCATGGCGCGCAATTCCGGCTCGTTCAGGGTGCGGATCGAATCATTGGAGAATTTCGGGTCATCGCCAAGGCCGGGACGGCCGATCACCTCGGCAAAGCGGGCGAACTGACCGGCGTTCAGCACCGCGATCACCACCTGCCCGTCGGCGCATCTGAAACAGCCGAACGGCGTGGACAGCGGATGCCGGTTGCCCACCCGCTGCGGCAGCGTGTCGGCATATAGATGCAGCGCGTGGCTGGTGGTCAGCATGGAAAACAGCACGTCATACATTGCCACGTCCAGCGTCGCGCCGTCGCCGGTGCGCGCCTTGCCGACAAGGGCCGCCATGATCGCCCAACTGGCAAACAGCCCGGCGTTGAGATCGGCGATGCTTTCGCCGGTCTTGAGCGGTGTGCCGCCCTCTTCGCCGGTGGCCGCCATCAGGCCCGACATCGCCTGCACCACCAGATCATAGGCGGGCAGGTCGCGGAACGGCCCGGCCTGTCCGAACCCCGAGATCGAGCAATAGACCAGCCCCGGCTTGCGCCCGCGCAGGGCGGCGGCGCCCAGCCCGATCTTGTCCGCGACACCGGGGCGGAAATTCTCGACCACCACATCGCATGTGTCGGCGATGGCAAGGGCGGCGTTCAGCCCGCGCTCATCCTTGAGGTTCAGCGCGATGCTGCGCTTGCCCCGGTTGGACAGGGTAAAGAGCGCGCTTTGCCCGTCCCGGAACGGGCCGATATGGCGGTAATCGTCGCCATGCGGCGGCTCCAGCTTGATGATTTCAGCGCCCAGATCGGCCAGCAGGGCGGTGCAATACGGCCCGGCCAGAACGCGCGTCAGGTCGAGAACGCGGATGCCTTCGAGTGGTTTCATGTGATCTCTCCTGTGAGGACAAGCGCCTCGAGCGTTTGCAGAATGTCGCGCAGATGCACGCGCAGCGCGTCGGCACGCGCAGCGTCATAGCTCCATGGCGGGGCCTCGGCGGTGAGGTAGGTCGATTGCGCCAGTTCCATCTGGATGGCGTGAATGTCGCTGGCGGGCCGGCCATAATGGCGCGTGGTCCAGCCGCCCTTGAAACGGCCGTTGGTGATGCTGCTGTAGCCGGGGGCGTTGGCGCAGATGGCCTGCGTTGCCTGCTCGATCCGGGGGGCGCAGGCGCTGCCCTGATTGGTGCCGATGTTGAAATCGGGCAGGGTGCCGTCAAACAGGAACGGGATGTGGCTGCGGATCGAGTGGCAATCATAGAGGATCGCAACCCCGTGCAAGGCGCGCACGCGGTCCAGTTCGGCCTCAAGCGCAGCATGATAGGGCGCGTGAAAGGCGGCGCGGCGCGCGGCGATTTCGGCCTCGTCCGGGGGCGTCTGCCAGATGTCATGCCCGTCGAAATCGGTCAGCGGCACAAGGCCGGTGGTGTTCTGCCCCGGATAGAGGCTGACGCCCGAGGGGTCGCGATTGGCGTCGATGACATAGCGGTGAAAGGTGGCGCGCACCGTCGTCGCCCCCGCCAGCAGCCCGTCGTAAAGCGTGTGGATATGCCAATCGGTATCATCCAGCCCGCGCCCGCGCGCATTGAGTTGCGCGGCAATCGCATCCGGCACATGGGTGCCGGTATGGGGCAGGCCCAGAACGATGGGGCTGTCGCCGCGATGGACCTCGACCGGGGAGGGGGCGGGCGTGGTCATGGGCGCAACTCCGGCATGGGGGTGGCGGCGGCGCGGGTGACATCGCCGTTGCGGATCAGGGTGGCGGCGCGCTCGATATCGGGGGCAAGGTAGCGGTCACTGCCAAGGGTTGCGACGTGGCGGCGCAGCTCGGCCACCACGCGCGCCAGGGCGTCGCTGGTAGTGAGGGGGGCGCGGAATTCCACGCCCTGCGCGGCGCATAGCAGCTCAACCCCCAGAATACGCTCAATATTTTCCAGCATCCGCCCCAACCGCACCGCGCCATGGGCGGCCATGCTGACGTGATCCTCCTGATTGGCCGAGGTCGGCGTGCTGTCGGTCACGCAGGGATTGGCCATGTGCTTGTTCTCGCTCATCAGCGCGGCGGTGGTCACTTCGGCGATCATGTAGCCCGAGTTCAGCCCCGGATCGGGGGTCAGGAACGGCGGCAGATCATGGCTGAGCACCGGATCGACGATCAGCGCGATGCGGCGCTGTGCAATCGCGCCGATCTCGGCGATGGCCAGCGCGATCATGTCGGCGGCAAAGCCGACCGGTTCGGCGTGGAAATTTCCGCCCGAGACGATCAGATCGGCCTCGATCAGGACCAGCGGGTTGTCGGTGGCGGCGTTGGCCTCGATCTCGAGGGTGCGGGCGGCCTGGCGCAGCACATCCATCGCCGCGCCGGTGACCTGCGGCTGACAGCGGATGCAATAGGGATCCTGCACGCGGGTGTCGCCGGTCCGGTGGCTTTCGCGGATGACCGATCCGTCCAGCAGCGCGCGCATGGCGCTGGCGGCGTCGATCTGCCCGGCGTGACCGCGCAGCGCGTGGATTTCGGGTTGCAGGGGCGCGGTCGATCCCATGATCGCATCGGTGGACAGCGCCGAGGTGACCAGCGCCGATTGCGCAGCGCTCCACGCGCCGAACAGACCGGCCAGCGCAAAGGCGGTGCTGAACTGGGTGCCGTTGATCAGCGCCAGCCCCTCCTTGGCGCCCAGCACCACGGGGGTCAGGCCGGCGCGCGTCAGGGCCTCGCCGCCGGGCAGGATATCACCGGCGAATTCGGCCTCGCCCTCGCCCATCATCACGGCGGCCATATGCGCCAGCGGCGCCAGATCGCCCGACGCCCCGACCGAGCCCTGAACCGGGATGACAGGGGTCACGCCGCGCGTCAGCATCTGCTCGATCAACTCCACCAGCTCCAGCCGCACACCCGAGGCACCGCGCCCGAGGCTCAGCAGCTTGAGCACCATCATCAGGCGCACATGGGCGGTCCGGATCGGCGCACCCACGCCGCAGCAATGCGACAGGATCAGGTTGCGCTGCAATGTGGCGGTGTCCCTGGCGGCGATCTTGACGCTGGCCAGTTTGCCAAAGCCGGTATTGACGCCGTAAACCGCCGCCTCGCCCAATGCGGCGGCGTCGATCCGGGCCTGTGCCTCGGCCATGGCGGGGTGGGCGGCGGGATCGAGCCGCACCGCCAGACCCTCGCGATAGACGCGCTCGAGATCGGCCAGCGTGACGGAGCCGGGCGTGAGGGTCAGTTGGGTCATGCCAGCTCTCCGAACACGCGTTTGTAGAGTGGATTGAACCCGATGCGATAGGACAGTTCCGCCGGGTGGTCGACGTCCCAGATCGCCAGTTCGGCGCGCTGACCGGTTGCGATCCGGCCCACATCGTCCAGCCCGAGGGCGCGTGCGGCGTGGGTGGTCATGCCGCGCAGCGCCTCTTCGGGGGTCATGCGGAACAAGGTGCAGCCCATGTTCATCGCCAGCAAAAGCGAGGTCAGCGGCGATGAACCGGGGTTGCAATCGCTGGCCAGCGCCATCGGAACCCCATGCGCGCGCAGCGCGGCGATGGGGGGCTGCTGGGTCTCGCGGATGGTGTAGAACGCGCCGGGCAGGATCACGGCGACGGTGCCGGCGGCGGCCATGGCGGCAACGCCGTCCTCATCGAGATATTCGATATGATCCGCCGACAGCGCGCCATAGCTTGCCGCCAGCTTGGCCCCGCCCAGGTTGGACAGTTGCTCGGCATGGAGTTTCACCGGCAGGCCCAGATCCTGTGCCACGTCAAAGACGCGCGCGATCTGTGCCGGATCAAAGGCGATCCCCTCGCAGAACCCGTCCACCGCATCGACCAGCCCTTCCTCATGGGCGGCGCGCAGGGTGGGGATGCAGATCTCGTCGATATAGGCATCGGCGCGCCCGGCATATTCGGGCGGTATCGCATGGGCCCCCAGAAAACTGGTGCGCACCCGCACCGGGCGCTGCGTGGCCACGGCGCGCGCGGCGCGCAGCATCCGCAATTCGGTATCGCGGTCCAGCCCATAGCCGGACTTGATCTCGATCGTGGTGGCCCCCTCGGCGATCAGCGCATCGGCGCGGATCAGCGCCCCGGCCAGCAGGGTCTCATCGCTGGCGTCGCGCGTGGCGGTCACGGTCGAGATGATGCCGCCCCCGGCGCGCGCCACCTCTTCGTAGCTGGCCCCGTTCAGGCGCATTTCGAACTCGACCGCGCGGTTGCCGCCATGCACGATATGGGTGTGGCAATCAATCAGCCCCGGCGTGACCAACCGCCCGTTCAGCGCGGTTTCAGGCAGGTCCCGATACGACCCGGGCAGGTCGCCGCGTGGGCCGACCCATTCGATATGGCCGTCTTTCAGCACCATCGCCGCGTTTTCGATCATGCCATAGGGCGCTGCGCCCTCGGTCATGGTGGCCGCGTTGAGGTCGGTCAGCAATTGAAGGGAATGTGCCATATCCGGTCCGCCTTTTTGCAAGATTCGTCTTTTCTAGTATAAATTAATACCCTATATGTCTATACATAAAAACCCAACAATGGAGATCCCCGGTGATATTTGCGAAACACGCCCTGTTGGCGTCGGGCTGGGCGCGCGATGTGCGCCTGACGGTTCAGGACGGCACGATCAGCCGCATCGACACGGGCAGCACCGCCGCGGCGGGTGACATATCGGTGGACACGCTGTTGCCGGCGCTGGGCAATCTGCACAGCCACAGCTTTCAGCGCGCGATGGCCGGAATGACCGAATTCCGCCGCGCCGGGCGCGACAGTTTCTGGACATGGCGCGATCTGATGTATCGCTTCATGGACCGCCTGACCCCCGATCAGATCGAGGCGATTGCCGCGCTGGTCTTTGTCGAGATGCAGGAGGCCGGATACAGCGCCGTCGGTGAATTCCATTACGTGCATCACCAGACCGGTGGCGCGCCCTATGACAACCTTGCCGAACTCTCGGCGCGTATATTCGCAGCCGCCAGCGCGACCGGAATCGGGCTGACCCATCTTCCGGTGCTTTATAGTTACGGCGGGGCAGGGCAGGTTGATCTTTCGGCCGGGCAATTGCGGTTTGGCAATGATGTGGGCCGGTTCGCCGATCTGGTCGCGGCCGCGCGCGCGCAGCTTGGCGATCTGCCTGCCGATGCGCGGATCGGCATCGCGCCGCATTCGCTGCGCGCCACCTCGCCCGATGATCTGCGCGCGGTTCTGGCCAGCCATGAGGGTGGGCCGGTGCATATCCATATCTCGGAGCAACCCAAGGAAGTGGCGGATATTCAGGCCTGGCTGGGCGCGCGCCCGGTCGAGTGGCTGCTGGGCAATGCCCCGGTCAACGCGGATTGGTGCCTGATCCACGCCACCCACATGAGCGAGGACGAGACCCGCGCCATGGCAGGGTCGGGCGCGGTCGCCGGCCTGTGTCCGATCACCGAGGCCAATCTGGGCGATGGCCCGTTCAACGGCGCCACTTATCTTGGTGCCGGGGGGGCGTTTGGCGTCGGGTCGGATTCAAACGTCAACATCTCGCTGACCGAGGAATTGCGCACGCTGGAATATTCGCAGCGCCTGCGCGATCTGGCGCGCAATGTGCTGGTGGTTGGCGAAGGCTCGGTCGGGGCGACGCTTTATACCGGGGCGGCGCGCGGCGGGGCGCAGGCGCTGGGGCGCGACGCGGGCGAGATCGCCAAGGGGCGTCTGGCCGATCTGGTGGCGATCGACAGCAGCGCGCCCAGCCTGTGCGCGCTGTCGCGCGATCAGCTGCTGGATGGTCTGGTCTTTGCCGCCAAGGATGACGTGGTAAGTGATCTGTGGTCTGCAGGGCGGCATTCGGTCAGGGGTGGGCGCCATATCGCGCGCGACGCGATCGAGGCGCGCTATCGCCGCGCGATTGCCGATCTGCTGGCCACGATCTGAGCAAGCGCGCGCGCCGTTTCAAATTGCGCGCAGCGTGATCAGCAGCGCGATGGCGCCCGCGTCGCATGTCACCTGCAGCGCGGCGTCGTGGATCAGCGCGGTGTCGCCCTGCGCCAGCGTGACATCGCCCGCGCGCACAGGCCCGGCCACGCAATGCAGCGCCAGCGTCTGACCCGGCGCGCCGGGAAACCGTGCGCGCTGCGGCCCGTGCAGCGCCGTCACATCGCCCCGGCACAGCGTGGGCGCGAACATCAGGTTCAGATCCCGCAACGGCCCGTCGATCAACCGCGAGGTGATCGGCGTCGCCCCGTCAAAGGCGACCGGCACCGCATAGGCGGCATGGAGCACCCGGTCCGGCGCGATCAGGTCCATGCCCGCGCCCTCGATCACCGTCAGCACCCGCGCGAGGCCGGCAAAGTCGGAAAACGCGCCGTCGCTGGCCACATCCGCCATGCTGAGCCGCCATTTCAACTGCCCGCCCTCATGGCAATCGGCGATCTCACGGGTGATGCCGCCGCCGTTTTTCCACGGCTTTTCAACCAGTTCCGAATAGGTGATAATCTGCATGGCATCCTCACTGTGCAAATCTGCTGCGCTCTTGTATGCATAGGCCCGGCTTGACCTGTGGTAAATGGTCAAGGTCGTTTCAGTCACAGGAGATGGACAGCGATGTGCCCTGACAGACCCCCGCCATTGCCCCGCCTGCCGGGGCGGGTGATGCGCATGTTCTGGCTTGCGATCGGGGTTGCGTCACTTGCGCTTGGGGCGGTGGGGGTGGTGTTGCCGTTGCTGCCGACGACGCCGCTGGTGCTGTTGGCGGCCTTTGCCTTTACGCGCGGATCGCCGCGCCTGCGGCAAATGCTGGTCGAGCATCGCCTCTTTGGTCCGATCATCGAGGACTGGGAAGAGCGCGGCTGCATCGCGGCGCGCTACAAGGTGATTGCCTGCACCGCCATGGGCGTGGTCCTGCTGGCCAGCCTGATTGCCGGGCTGCCCGGTTACGTCATCGCGATTCAGGTGGTCTGCATGGGGGCCGCGGCCGTGTTCGTTCTGACCCGCCCGACCTGCCGGGACTGGTGAGACAGCCGGATCAGGGCCGGTCCGCGAAAGGCTGCCAGCGCAACGCATCGCCGGGCTGAACATCCGCAACCGTCCCCGCCACATAGCCCAGCCCATCGGCCTGCGCCACAGGCACCAACGTGCCCGACACCCCCTGACCCAACCGGATCAGGACCGGCAGGCCCGCGTCGCTGTAATGGCTCAGGCGGACGGGAAACACCTCGTCGCGGCCCGGCTTGCGCTGCCATGAAAAACCCGCGCGGGCGGGCACGGCGGCGAATGCGCGCGCATCGCGCCCGGCAAGGCGGCGCAGTTGCGCGGCGACAAACAGGTGAAACCCGACCAGCACCGCCAGCGGATTGCCCGGCAGGCCGGTGACGACGCAAGACCCCAGCCGCGCGAACATCACCGGTTTCCCGGGTTTCAGCGTCACGCGCCAGCCCTCGACCGTACCGCCCGCGGCGACCAGCGCCGGGCGCAGGAAATCGTGCCCGCCCATCGACACCGCGCCCGAGGTCAGCACCAGATCAAACTGGCGCGCCGCCTCGGCCAGCCTTTGCGCCGATTGCGCCGCATCGTCGGGCAGGATGCCCAGATCGCTGACCTGTGCGCCCGCCGCGCGCGCCAATGCGCATAGCATCGGGCGGTTGGCATCATAGATCTGCCCGTCCTCGCGCTGCGTTTCGGTCACTTCGTCGCCGGTGGACAGAACCCCGACGCGCGGCGCGCGGCGCAGGGGCACATGGCCCACCCCGTTGGCGGCCAGCAGGCCGACATGATGCGGCGCAAGGCGCGTGCCCGCGCGGATCAGGCAGGCCCCCGCCTTGATGTCGCTGCCCTTGGGTCGGATGTTGTCGCCGGGGTCGGGGGCGCTGTCAAAACGGATGCCATCGGGTGTTTCGCGGGTCTTTTCCACCATCACCACCGCGTCACTGCCCGCAGGCAGCGGCGCGCCGGTAAAGATGCGATCGACGCAGGCCGCGCGCAGCGCGCCGGGCATGGTGGCTCCGGCGGCCACCTGCGCGCCCAGCGGGAATGTCCACGGGCTGGAGCCGGTGAAATCGGCGCAGCGCACGGCAAACCCGTCCATCGCGGAATTGTCGAAAAACGGCATCTCGGCGGGCGCAAGAACGTCCTGCGCCAGGCTCTGCCCGACGGCGTCGATGATCGGCGCGTCATGCATGTCCGCAATCGGCGCCACAAGCGAAACGGCCAGATCGACGCCCTGCTGCACCGACAGCATCTGTTCCAGATCGGCGGTATCGTCGCAATCGCAGCCCGACTGTCGGGGGGCCGTGTGTCCGGGCGTCTTTCGCATTGGCATTTTTCAGGCCCTCGCCCGTTCGGGATGTCGCAGGGCGGCCGATGACACCGACCGCCCTGTCAGGGTTTTACATCGCGTCCGAGCCAATTTCCATCAGGAAATCCATGACAAGCGCCGCTTCGCCCTCAATCCAGACCGGCGCGGGGGACCATCGGCGGGATGATACCCTTTCACTGGTTCCGGGTGAAATGCGACACTTTGCGCGGGCCATGACGGACGGTGCCACGCTTGCAAAAGATCTTGTCGCTGCGGGACGCATCGGCCGGCCGGGTGCCGGTGATGTCGAACACGCGCTCCAGTCCCGGCAGATCCGCGTCAATCGCGGGATTTTGGCCGAGTTGCTTTCCCGCTTCCCCGAGTTGGACGCCTGATGAGCGCGTTCAGCCTGTCCAGGTCGCCATCCAGGTTGGCCTCGTGTTCCAGAAGGACGTCTTTGATGCTGATTTCTTGCATACCCGAAGCAACGCACGATTCCTTGCCGTTTGTCCCGAAGCAACCTCTGCCGGGGGAATACACCTTCACACGTTTCATGTTTATAATCAAAGCGCTGCGAATGGATGAGCCGCGGCTGCGTTACGATCAACTTCGCCTGTCGTCCCTTCAACGCGCCGCGCTGGTTCGGGGCGGTCAGCCTCGCGCCGGGGGGCCGTGGCATCGGCCGCTTCATGGCAGTTCAGCGGCGCAGGTGGCGCGCATGTTGGGGCAGCAGTTCCGCCACCAGATCAAGGGTCGAGGCGACGGCGTGTTCGGGCGTCAGCGTGCCGGGGAACAGGTGCAGCTTTTGCCAGAACCCGTCGGTCAGCGTGTCGATCCAGTCGCCGATGCGGTCGGGGTTGCTGTCGGGCTGATCGGCAAAGAGGGTGCGGCACAATTGGCGGATCGCCTCGCTGCGGTTGCGATCAAATTCACCTGATATTTCAGCATATTGCGGGGTGAAGCTCTGCTCGCCCCAGAAGGCGAACCACAGCGCCAGCTGATCGGGATTGCAGATCTCGGGCGCGAAATCGGCCTCGATGATCGCCACCAGCTGCGCCAGAGGATCGGGATCGGCCTTGGCCAGGTAGCCGGTCCAATGCGCCTCATAGCGGCGGTATTGTTCGCGCATGGTTTCGATCAGAAGGCCGCCCTTGGACTTGAAATAGAACACCGCGACGCCCTGCGACAGGCCGGCCTCATTGGCGACGGTGGCCAGCGTGGTCCTGGACAGCCCGTTCTGGATGATCGAGCGCATCGTCGCATCAATGATCTGCGTGCGCCGTTTGTCGGCGTTTTCCTTGCGCTCCTTGCGCGGGCGGTTCGCGGGCGATCGGGGGTCTGACATGCGGGGACTCGTGTGATGCGATGCCCCTTGTCCCACAAAGCGCCAGGGGTGTCAGCCCCTATGTTTTGCGACCAAGAATTTGTTTGACCGCTCAAATAACTTTACGATCCGCCCGTTCCGCGTTAGGATCGCCCAAAGATCAATGCCGCAACACGCCCCTGCGCGCCGCCTCAGAACAAGGATTCCGACATGACCAAAGCCAGCCTGCCACTTGATGCGCTTACCAATGAGCCCTCGACCGAGACATTGGCCGAATGGGACCGCATGCATCAGATCCACCCCTGGGCGGCGATGGATGACTGGCGCGGATATGACAACATGATGGTCGATACCGCCGATGGCATCTATATGTGGGATGCCAACGGCAAACGCTATATCGACGGCCCCGGTGGCATGTGGTGCACCCAGATCGGCTATGGCCGCAAGGACATGGCCGATGCGATCGCCGCGCAGGTGCTGAAACTGCCCTATACCTCGCCCTTCACCAACGTGACCGAGCCATCGGCGTTGCTGGCGCGTCGGCTGGCGGATATGGCGCCGGGGGATCTGAACAACGTGATGTTCACCACCGGCGGATCGACGGCGGTGGATACCGCGCTGCGCACCATGCAATACATGAACAACCGCCGCGGCCTGCCCGAAAAGAAGATGATCATCGCGCGCGAAAAGGGCTATCACGGCTCGACCTACCTGGCCCATTCGGTCACCGGCAAGGAGCGCGATCAGAGCCATTTCGATTTCGAGACCCGGCTGGTGCATTTCCTGCCCGACGTGAACCCCTATCGCCGCCCCGACGGCATGAGCATCGAGGACTGGTGCGATGCCAAGGTCGGCGATCTGGAAGCCGCGATCGCCGAGTTGGGCGCGGACAAGATCGGCGCCTTCATCGCCGAGCCGATCCTCAGTTCGGGCGGCGTGATCGTGCCGCCGCCTGGCTATCACAAGCGCACGCTGGATCTGTGCCGGGCCAATGACATCCTCTATATCTCGGATGAGGTCGTGACCGGGTTTGGCCGTCTGGGCCATTGGTTTGCCTCGGAGGATGTGTTCGGCATCGTGCCGGACATGATCACCTCGGCCAAGGGGCTGACCTCGGGATATCTGCCCTTGGGGGCCTGCATCATCTCGGACCGGGTGATGGAGCAGCTCAGCAATCTGGGCGAGGCGTCCAGCTTCACCAACGGCTATACCTACAGCGCCCATCCGGTCAGCTGTGTCGCCGCGCTGAAAAACATCGAGATTTTCGAGAATGAGGGCATTCTTGAGCATGTCCGCGAGGTCAGCCCGCATTTTCAGGCGCGTTTGCGCGATCTCAAGAAATTTGCCATCGTCGGCGATGCGCGCGGCATGGGCCTGCTGGGCTGTATCGAGGGCAAGGGCAAGACGCTGGAGGAAGAGCGCACCATCGGCGCGCGTCTGGACAGCGCCTGCGAGGAAATGGGCCTGCTTGTGCGCCCGCTGATCAACATGGCGGTGTTTTCGCCGCCGCTGATCATCACCCGCGCCCAGATCGACGAGATGTTCGATATTCTGGAACGCGCGCTGCAAAAAGTGACCGACGACATGGCGGCCTGAGCCGGGGCCGGCACCGTGCGAATTGCGGGCTTGCGTGGTTGCGCAATGCTGGCAGTATCATCCGCGTCGGCCCTGAAAATCGGGGGGCAGGCGGGAAATTTGAAAGAACCGTAAAACAGGGAGAGAAAGAGATGAAGGATTTTGGCAAGGCGGCGCTTGCGCTGAGCGCGATGATTGCAATGGCCGGAAGTGGCGTCCATGCCGCCGACGGGGAACTGACCGTGTTCGACTGGGGCGGATACGAAGACCCCGGTTTCTTCCCTGCCTATATCGAGAAATACGGCGATTCGCCCTCATTCGTGTTTTTCGGCGATGAGGAAGAGGCGTTTCAAAAGCTGCGCTCGGGCTTTCGCGCCGATGTGGCGCATCCCTGTTCGCAATCGGTGCCCAAATGGATCGAATCCGGTCTGGCCGCGCCGCTGGACATCACACGCATCCCGCGTTGGGAGGACGTGAACCCCTCCATGCGCGAGATCCAGGCGTTCTGGAAGGACGGCAGCCCCTATTTCGTGCCGATGGACTGGGGCAACACCGCGCTCACCTACAACACCGAACTTCTGAGCGACGCGGATGTCGCCTCGCTTCAGGCCTTTGCCGATCCCAGGCATGAGGGGCGGATTTCCATCGGCGACAACGTCGATGACGCCTATGCGCTGGCCTTTCTGGCCATCGGCGTCAAGGACTGGACCACCGCCACGGATGAGCAGTTCAAGGCCGCCTCGGATTTCCTGCGCAAGGTGCATCCCAATGTGCGCGCCTACTGGTCGGATGGTGCGTCACTGGCGCAGCTGATGCAGAGCGGCGAGGTCTATCTGGCCTGGGCCTGGAACGAGACCTATTCGACCATGAGCGCCGAGGGCCACCCGATCGCCATGAAGCGCGACACCGAGGAAGGGTCGTCCAGCTGGGTCTGCGGCTATGCGAAAATGGCCAATGGCGCCGGGTCCGAGGACAAGGTCTATGACTTCATCAACGCCTGGCTGGAACCGCGCGTGGCCGATTATCTGGTCAGCGAATGGGGTTACGGCCATTCCAACAGCGCCGCCATGGACGCGATGAGCCAGGAAGACCTCAAGGCGGTCGGACTGGAAAGCTCGGAATTGCTGGTCGCGAACACGCTGTGGCAGGGCCCTGTCCCGGCAGAGCTGCGCGAAAAGATGATCGCCGAATTCGAGATGATCAAGGCCGGTTTCTAGAGCATGCCGCGTTGAATTGAATCCACCAGTCGCCGTGGCCGCATTTGCCCTGCAAACGTTGCGGCGCGGCGGCTGGTGGATGCCTGAATCCTGTTGAACGCAACATGTTACAGGCCGGTCTGGCACAATCCGGATCAGCCCCCGGTGCCCACAAATCCGGTGCCCAAACCCTCGACGCGATATGCGCCGCTCAGTCGGCCAAGGGGCGGCGGGCGCGCACATGATGCGGGCAATGTTCACCGGTTTGCAGAACCGTGATCATCGCGCGCCAGGTTTCGATCTGCCCATCGACAAACGCCTGACCATGGGCCTGCACCAGATCGCGGTAACCGTCCCCCGCCAGCCAGTCCAGTTCCCGGCGCGCGGTATCCAGATACCACGCATTGCGGTTGCGCAGGTCAATCCGTGTAAACCCGGCATCCGCAAGGGCCGCGCGATAGCGCGCGGGCGAGGCCATGGCGAAATCCAGCGCCTCCTGACGGATATAGGCCTGCATCGCGTCGCTGGGCGTGTCGTCATGGCTGATCAGCCAGTCGGACGCCGCGAACCATCCGCCGGGGGCGAGCACGCGAAACACCTCGCGCGCCAGAAATTCCTTGTCGGGGATGTGGATGATGGAATCCTTGGAAAACACCACATCGAAACTGCCCTCGGGAAAATCGAACGGGCCGGGGGTGACCTTGCGGATGGTGATCCGGTCACCGACGCCGGCCGCCTGCACCCGCGCGCGCGCCGCTTCGCAGACCGGCGTTTCCACGTCGATGCCGGTGACATGGCCCGCGCCGTGATCCTGCACCAGCGACAGCGTGATCGCCCCCGATCCACAGCCGATGTCCAGCACCCGCTTGCCGCGCAGATCCAGCCCTTCGATCACGCGCGCCACCTCGTCGGGGCCGCCGGGCGACAGGTATCCCTCGCCCCAGAGCGCGCCCAGAAAGGCGATATGGGTGTCGTCATAAAGGATGTCGTCGCTGCTCATCGCGCTGCCCGCCTTTGTGCCAATGCCGCAAGATAGGCGGCAACAAAGCGTTCCGTATAGGATTCCATCGCGACAAACGGCCCCGGCTCATAATAGCGCGAGCGCACGCCGGCCTGATTCATCTCGATGATATGCTTGTCGGCGATGGTCGTCACATCCCAGAGCCATGTCAGGCGGGCCAGATCGTAATCGCGCCCCTCGAGCGCGTCCTCATGCACCAGCCAGATGATTTCCTGAACGGAATTGTCGCCATCCACGGGAATGAACCGATAGATCACCGCGTGATCGCAATAGACCAGCATCGGGTTCAGGATGCCCACATAGACATCCGACGCGCCGCCATCATAGCCGCTGATCCCGCCCAGCAGCGGGGCAAGGGGCGCGCCGTCCTCGCTGCCGGTGACGTAGCCTTCAAACAGCGCATAGCGGTTGTAGGAATAATCGGGCGCGTCATCGGGGCGGTTGACGCCGATGCGGTCGATATGGGCGCAGGACAGGCCGCAGGCCCGCGCGCGCGCTTCCATCTCGGCGTTGAGCGGGGCAACGCGGTCAGGGGGCATGTGGATCACATGCGAGCGCGAGAATTCGGGATGGGCCGAACTGCAATGGTAACATTCGTTATAGTTTTCAACCAGCAGCTTCCAGTTGGCAGCCACCGGATAGCGGGCGCGGTGCGCCACCTTCGTGCGCTCCAGCGCGAAGGGGGCAAGGACCGGGGCCAGATCCGCGTGCAGGCGATCAAAACTGGTGGGCTCCGGCGCCAGCGAGACATAGATCAGCCCGTGAAACACCTTGAACGCGACCGGTTTCAGCCCCAGCTTGCCGCGGTCATGGCCCGCGTCCAGCATCCGCGCGTTGAACAGGCTGCCATCCAGGTTGAACGTCCAGGCGTGATAGGGGCAGGTGAAGCGCCGGGTGTTGCCGCGCGCCTCAAGACACACGCGCGAGCCGCGGTGACGGCAGACATTGGCCAGCGCGTGAATGTTCCCATCCTGATCGCGGGTGATGATGATGCTTTCCGACAGCATCTCGAACAGGATGAAATCGCCGGGCGCGGGGATTTCGCTGACATGCGCCGCCAGATGCCAGTCGCGGTAGAATACGGTCTCCAGATCGGCCTCAAAGATCGCCGGATCGGTATAGAACGCCTGTTCCAGCGCGTGACCGGGGCGGTGGCGCGCCAGCAGCGCATCAATTCCTGTCGGTTCCTGAACCATCTGTCTGCCCTCCGGGTAATGCGTGATCTATTCGAACAACACCACCGATTCCGTGCCCCAGCCGACCCGGACCTGGCTGCCCGGCTGCGCGATCGAGCGCCCGGCGGTGTTGCGCATCGACACCATCACCGGCGTCGGCGCGCCCGGCAGTTGCACGTTGTAATAGGTCATGTCGCCGTAATATTCGGCGGTGACGACTTCGCCGGTCAGTTCACGTTCGGCGGTGTCGTCGGCGTCAAACAGCAGGGTCAGCATCTCGGGGCGCACGCCGACCTTGCTGATATCCTGCGCGCTCAGCGCGCCGGGCAGGGCATCATGCGTCAGCGTGACCGTCCCGAGCGCGGCAATATCCAGCGTGATGTCAGTGTCGGTCGTGGCCGAGACCGAGGCCGGCAGAAAATTCATCACCCCGATGAAAGAGGCGACGCGTTCGGTCGCGGGGCGGCGATACAGTTCTTCGGGCGTGGCCAGTTGCGCAATCTCGCCCTCGAACATCACCGCGATGCGGTCGGACATGATCAGCGCCTCTTCCTGATCATGGGTCACCAGGATGAAGGTGATCCCGATCGAGCGTTGCAGCGCGCGCAACTCGACCTGCATCTGATCGCGCAGTTTCTTGTCCAGCGCCGACAGGGGCTCATCCAGCAGCACCACCTTGGGGCGCATCACCAGCGCGCGGGCCAGTGCCACGCGCTGACGCTGTCCGCCGGACAATTCATGCGCGGCACGCCTGCCAAAGCCGTTGAGATCCACCATCGCAAGCGCCTTTTCGACCTCGGCGGCGATCTCGGACCGGGACATCCTCTTTTTCTTCAGACCGTAACCGACATTCTCGGCGACGCTGAGATGGGGAAAGATCGCGTAGCTTTGAAAGACCATGTTGGTGGGGCGCTGATTGGCGGGCACGCCCTCCATGGATTTGCCGGCGATGGTGATGCGCCCGGATGTAGGGGGCTCGAACCCCGCGATCATGCGCAAGAGCGTGGTCTTGCCACAGCCCGACGGCCCCAGAAGCGAAAAGAACTCGCCCTCGCGGATGGTGGCGTTGATGCCCTTGAGGGCCTCGAAATCGCCAAAGCTCTTGTGCAGGTCGCTCAGCGTGATGATGGGCGCGGGGGATTGGGCGGTGTCGGTCATGCTCAGATGAACCCTCCGGTTGGGGTGGCGTCCTGGCCCTGGCGGCGGGCGGCGCGACGGCGCATCCATTCGGCCAGCACCAGCAACAGAATCGACACGGCCAGCAGGATCGTGCCAAGGGCCATGATCGACGGCAGCTTGGTGGGAAAGCGAAGCTGGCTCCAGATATAGACCGGAAGCGTGACATCGGTGCCGGTCAGGAAGAACGCGATGATGAATTCATCCAGGCTGATGGTGAAACAGATCAGCAGGCTGGACACGATCCCCGGCATCACCAGCGGCAAGGTCACGCGGCGGAACGTGCCGACCCGGCTTTCGCCCAGATCGAACGACGCCTCCTCAAGGCTCTGGTCAAGGCCGGCAAAGGCGGAACTGAGGATGGCGATGGCGAATGGCGTGCAGATCAGCACGTGACCCGCCACCACCGTCCACAGCGACAGCGACAGCCCCAGTTGCATCAGCATCACGATCAGCGCCACCGCGACGATGATCTCGGGCAGAACCAGCGGCAGCATGATGAACCCCACGATGCTGCGCTGCCCCGGAAAGCTGTATCGCGACGAGGCGCGTGCCGCGCAGGCGCCAAGCGCGGTGCTGATCAGCGCCGTGGCAACGGCGACCAGCGCCGAATTGACCACCGCATGATGCAGCGCCTCGGTGTTCCAGAGGGTCGAGAACCATTTGGTCGTCCCGCCGCTCAGCGGGAAGGCGATGATCGTGGCGTCATTGAACGCGAACAGCGGCAACAGCACCACCGGCGCATAGAGAAAGGCCATGTATCCCACGGCATAGATCATCATCCAGTTGACGGCGCTCAGGCGTTTCATCGCTGCACCTTTCCGCCGATCTTGCGGCCCGTCAGGTAGATGACGATGCTGATCGCGGCCACCACCACCATCGAGGTCACCGCCAGCGCCGCCCCGAGGGGCGCGTTATTGGCCTTGCCGAACTGGATCTGGATCATGTTGGCCACCATCAGCCCATCGGTGCCCCCGACCAGTTTGGGCGTTATGAAATCGCCCACGGTCGGGATCAGCACGATCAGCGTCGCCGCCACCACCCCCGGCATCGCCAGCGGCAGGGTGACGCGGCGAAAACGCCGGAACGCACCATCGCCCAGATCCTCGGCCGCCTCAAGCAGCGAGCGGTCGATCTTTTCCAGCGCCACGAAGATCGGCAGGATCGCGAACGGCGCCCAGGCATGGGCCAGCGTCAGCACCACGGCATTGGCGTTGTAAAGGATGAAGGTCAGCGGCTCGTTTATCAGCCCCACCTGCAAGAGCGCCGAATTCAGCACGCCGTTATAGCCCAGAATGACCTTCCACAGGAACACCCTGAGCAGATAGCTGGTCCAGAACGGCACGGTGATCAGGAACAGCCACAGCGCCTTGCGCCTGCGCACGCGAAACGACAGGAAATAGGCGACCGGAAAGGCCAGCAGCACGGTCACCACCGTCACGATCAGCGATATCCGCAGCGAGCGCCACAACAACACCTGATAGATCGGCTTGGTCAGAACCTCGCGGTAATTGTCCAGCGTCAGGTTGTGGTCGATATCCAGGTAATTCTGGGTCCAGAAGCTGAAGGTGATGACCATCGCCAGGGGCGCGGCCAGCATCACCAGCGCATAGATCAGGGGCGGGCTGATCAGGGTCAGGCCCTGTCGGCCCTCCCGGGTCAGGGACAGGGCCATGCGCCTCAGCCCGCCGCTGCGTCGGCTTGCGCCGCCAGCAATTCGGCGTTGCGTGCGTTCAGCGTGCCGGGGGCCGGGGCCTCATCGTCGTTCAGCACCGGAAACAGTTCGCGCAGAGTGTCGTGATAGCTGCGCACGCCATATTCCAGATCCGACAGGATGATCCCGTCGAAGCCGCTGGAAAACGCCGCCTCCCAGGTCCATTCGATCAGCTGTTCGTCCTCTTTGCTGGTCAGGCGGTCGATCCGCATGCTCAGATAGCGCGCCAGCCGCATCCGCCGGTCCTCGTCCGGGTGGCGATAGGTCGTCGAGCGCTGGATGGTCTTGCCGTTGGCCAATGGAAACTCATGATAAAAGATGACCGAGTCGGGATAGATCCCGAATACCAGATTGGGAAACATTCCCAGATAAAGCCATGCATTTTTGTGGTCATCATCCAATGAGGCGGGCGGCTCGAGAATGGTCTTGTAGTTCTTCACGCTCCAGAGCCGGGCATTGCCCTCGCGGAAGCTTGAGAAGGAGCGGGACGTGCCGTCCTGAAACGGCTCATCAAAGTAGTTGCTGCCGAACAGGTCATGCAGGCCCGGATGGGCCATCGGCACGTGATAGCCCTCATTGTCCACATCGCGCACGCATTTCCAGTTGGCATTCATTTCCTCGGTGTGAAACCCGTCGCCGGTGGGCAGCATGTTTTCCAGATCATATTGCGCCAGTTCGGGCGCGAAACGGGCCATGACCTCGGCGACCGGGGGCTGCGGCCCCGGCTTGAAACGCACGAAGACAAAGCCGTTCCAGATGTCCATGTCGATGGGTTTCAGCCCAAAGGCGACCGGGTCCAGATCGGGCAGCGACGCGGGCTGTGCCGCGCCGCGCAACGTGCCGTCTAGATTATAGGCCCAGCCATGGAACGGGCAGATGATGGCGGATTTGCAACTGCCCTGTTCCTCGGCGACGACGCGGCTGCCGCGGTGGCGGCACAGGTTGTGAAAGGCGCGCACCACACCGTCACGCCCGCGGATGATCAGCGCGCGTTCGCCCACCACATCCAGCGTGACGAAATCCCCGGCCTCGGGGACGTCATTGACGTGGCACACCGCCTGCCAGTGACGGCGGAAGAGCAGTTCCTTTTCGGCCTCCAGCATGTCCTCGCTGAAAAAGCTCCAGGCGGGCAGGCCGCTGCGGTCCCATGTCTCGGGCACGCCCGTATCGGTGTTGGTGGTTTTCATCTTGCGCCACTCCGTCCTGTTGGATCGCTTCGATCAGCTTACAGAATTATATTTGAGCACTCAAATAAAATTTTGAGGAAAGCGTCAGGCCAATGCCGCGATCATCCCGGCGGCGGCGCTGCGCCCGGATTCATGCGCCCCCGCGACAGTCGCCCATTTGCGCGGGCTGAGCGCCTCACCGGCGAACCAGATCCGCTCGCCGACCGGATCGTGCAGGGGTTTGCGGGCCTGGGCATGGCCGGGGCGCGCGACGGCATAGGCGCCACGCGTCAGGGGGTGCGCGCTCCAGTCATGGCTGTGATGACCCAGCAGGGCGGTCTCAATCCCGGCGCCGAAAATACGCGTGAGGCGGTCGATCACATAGTCGCTGGCCGCGCCCGGGCCCGCCTGTGAAAGGGATTTGGCCAGCCTGCCGCCCAGATCGAAATAGCTGATGCCGGTGCCGCCCGCGTCGATCAGCCCGCCGAACCCCTGCGGGATGCCATTGGCGTCCGCCTCGACACGAAAGCTGAAAAACCCATCGGTGCCGATGCCGGTCACATCATGGCTGAAGCGCAGCGCGACATGGTTGTAATGCCCCATCTCCAGCCCGCCGAGCGCCGCCTCATGGGACGGGGGCAGGGCGGGATCAAAGCGGATCGCGCCGCTGGCCAGCACCCCGATTGACACGGTGACAAGGGCGGCGCGCGCCCGGATCACGCCGCGCGGGGTCGTGACCTCGACCCCCGGACCGGACCAGCGCAGCGCCTGCGCCGGGGTGTTCAGCGTCACCGCCATGTCGCGCGCCGAATGCGCCAGCAGCGCGCCGAACCCCTGTCGGCAATAGGCATCCGCGCCGCCCTCGACGCTATACCAGTCCACACAGGAAAGCCCGTCGGTATCAATCCCCATTTCATAGGCCCCCAGCATCCAGTCCACGCTGGCCCCCCATTCGGGCGAGGGCGCAATCACGTCGGCGGCCGCCACATCGCGCCCGGCGGCCCCGGCCTGCGATATCGCCTTGCGCGCGCGATCGCTGGCCTTGCGAAATGCCGTGCGTTCGGCCCCGGTGGCAGGGCGGTCGCCGACATACATCACGCCAGCCTCGGGCGCGGGATAGATATCGAACCCCTGCAAGCGCCCGTAAGCGGCGAAATCATTGGATTCGGCGCTGTGCAGCCAATGCGCGCCCAGATCGTAGGGCACGCCGAAAATGGCGGTGTCGGTCTTGGCACGCCCGCCGATTTGGGTATCGGCCTCGATCACCTGCACGGACAAACCCGCCGCCATCAGGGCGCGGGCGCCCGACAGGCCCGCAGCGCCGGCGCCGATCACGATTACATCGGTTTCGCTCATGGTTTTCGGGTGTCCTTTATTGTGTGCGCGATATCAGGACGGGGCGGACCTGCGCATAATTGGCTTGACAGAAACGCAAAAGTCAACAGATTGACTGAACAACCATTCAGTCGGGCCGAGGCGATAACAGGCCGCTGCCCACCCCCGTTCCGGGACCAGAGATGTCACAACAGACGACCAGATCAGAGCAGACCGGCAAGGCGACAGGGCGCACCGCCTCAAGAGAGGTGCGCCGCCAGCAACTGATCGATGCCGCCATCGACTCGATCGCCGAGCACGGGATTTCCGGCACCACGATCACCACGGTCACCGGCTTTGCGGGCCTGTCTCTGGGCATCGTGAATTTCCATTTCCGCAACAAGGAAAGCCTGTTCGAGGAAACGCTGCGCTATCTTGCCACGGAGCATTCAAACCAATGGCGTCACGGCGTCGGCAACGCCGCAGCCGACCCGGCGACGCAGCTTCTGGCGATCGTGGATGCGCATTTCCACCCCGATATCTGCACCCGCAAGAAGCTGGCGGTGTGGTTCAATTTCTATGGCGAGGCGCGGTTTCGCGCCATCTATCGCCGGGTGCTGGCCGACATGGACCGCGAACGCCGGGCAGCCTCGCTGGAGCTGTGCCGCCGCCTGATCGACGCGGGCGGCTATCGCGGGCTGGAGGCCAGGCAGGTCGCAGACACGCTTGAGGGGCTCTATGACGGGCTGTGCCTGAATATGCTGATCTATCCCGATGCGTTCACCCGCGAGGATGCGATGCTGCGCGTGCGTCAGTATCTGGCCGGCCTGTTCCCCGACCATTTTACCGTTTCCGAACCCCACCCAGAAAAATCCAACCCAGAAAAAGCCCACCCAGAAAAAGGATGAACCGTGCCCCGCGATCCCCGTTTTGATATTCTGTTCGAGCCGGTCAAGATCGGCCCCCTGACCGCGCGCAACCGCTTTTACCAGGTGCCCCATTGCAACGGCATGGGGCGCTCTTATCCGTCGTCCATCGCCGAAATGCGCGGCATCAAGGCCGAAGGGGGCTGGGCCGTGGTCTGCACCGAAGAGGTGGATTTCCACGTCACCGGCGAAAGCACGCCCCATAACGAGGGCCGGCTATGGGATGCGCAGGATATTCCGGGGCTGGCGCGTCTGACCGACAAGGTGCATGAATTCGGATCGCTGGCCGGGATCGAACTGGCCTATCCGGGCATGGCCGCCTCGAACCTCTACAGCCGCGAGATCCCGATGGGCCCGAGTGCCATCCCGGTCAAGGGCAATGACCCGGTGCAGACCCGCGTCATGGACAAATCCGACATCCGCGCCCTGCGCAAGCTGCATGTGGATGCGGCGATCAATGCGCGCAGCGCCGGGTTCGACGTGATCTATGTCTATGCCGGGCACCAGTTGACGGTGCTGATGCATTTCCTGTCGCGCACCCGCAACACCCGCAGCGATGAATATGGCGGCAGCCTGGAAAACCGCGCCCGCCTGCTGCGCGAAGTGCTGGAGGACACCCGCGAGGCGGTGGGCGACACCTGCGCCATCGCCATGCGCCTGGCCGTCGATGAGATGAAGGGCATGGCCGGGATCGCCTGCGACGCCGAAGGGCGCGATCTGGTCGAGATGCTGGCCGAACTGCCGGACCTGTGGGACGTGAATGTGAGCGACTGGGAAAATGACTCCCAGACTTCGCGCTTCAGCGAAGAGGGGTTTCAGGACAGCTATACCGCCTTCGTCAAACGGGTCACCACCAAGCCGGTGGTCGGGGTCGGGCGCTATACCTCGCCGGACCGGATGGTGTCGCTGATCAAATCGGGGCATATGGATTTCATCGGGGCCGCGCGCCCGTCGATCGCCGATCCGTTCCTGCCCCTCAAGATCCAGGAGGGCCGGGTCGAGGACATCCGCGAATGTATCGGCTGCAATATCTGCGTGTCGGGCGATATGCAGGCGGTGCCGATGCGCTGCACCCAGAACCCCACCATGGGCGAGGAATGGCGCCGTGGCTGGCATCCCGAACGCATCGCGCCCAAGACCAGCGATGACAGTGTGCTGATCGTCGGGGCGGGGCCTGCCGGGCTTGAGGCGGCGCGCGCCCTCGGGCAGCGCGGCTATGACGTGACGCTGGCGGATCGCGCCGATCATGTCGGCGGGCGCGTCGCGCGCGAGCGGGCGTTGCCGGGCCTGAACGAATGGGGCCGCGTGGCCGATTACCGCGCCTATCAGATCGCGCAGATGGCCAATGTCGCGCTCTATCTCAACAGTGACATGACGGCCGCCGGCGTGGGTGAGTTCGGCGCGGATCATGTGGTTCTGGCCACCGGCGCGACATGGTGCGACAGCGGCGTCGGGCGCTTTCACGCCACGCCGATACCGGCCGACCCGGCGATGCCGGTGCTGACGCCCGATGATGTGATGGCCGCGCGCCCGATGCCGGCGGGGCGGGTCGTGATCTTTGATGATGATCACTATTACATGGGCGGGCTGATGGCCGAAAAACTGCGCCTTGCCGGCCATGAGGTGACATTGGTCACCCCCGCCGGCGTGGCGTCCGGGTGGACCGTCAACACGCTGGAGCAGGGGCGCATCCAGACCCGGCTTCTGGAACTGGGGGTCGAGATCGTGGCACTGCACGCGCTGGCCGAGATCGGCGCGCGCGATGTGCGCCTTGACTGTGTCTATACCGGGCGCGCGCGGCATGTGGACTGCGCCGCCGTGGTCATGGTGACGATGCGCCACCCCGACGCGGCGCTTTACGATGCGCTGGTCGCCGCCGGGGTCAGGGGCGTGGCGCGCATCGGCGATGCACTGGCCCCCGGCACCATCGCGGCGGCGGTCTATGGCGGGCACCGCTATGCGCGCGAACTGGGCGAAACCCTGAATGATCCAGTGCCGTTCCGCCGTGAACTGCCCGAATTGGGGCCGATCCTGAAACCCTGAGAAAGGGCGCGCAAATGGCCCGTGATCCGCGTTACGATATCCTGTTCGCGCCGCTGAAAATCGGCCCTGTGACCGCGAAGAACCGGTTCTATCAGGTGCCCCATTGCACCGGCATGGGCTGGGCGCGCCCGCGCACCGTGGCACGGATGCGCGGCGTCAAGGCCGAGGGCGGCTGGGGCGTGGTATGCACCGAATACAACTCGATCCACCCGACATCGGATGATCTGCCGCATGTGTCGGCCTCGCTCTGGGATGACAGCGATATCCGCAACAACGCGCTGATGACCGAAAAGGTGCATGAGCATGGCGCATTGGCCGGGGCCGAACTGTGGTATGGCGGGGTGCGCAGCGCAAATCTGATGACGCGCGAAGTGCCGATGGATCTGTCGTCGATGCCCAACACCGCCGGGATGCCGTTTCAGACCCGCGCCATGGACAAGGCCGATATCCGCGCCCTGCGCCGCTGGCACCGCGAGGCGGCGTTGCGCGCGCGCGCCGCCGAATTCGACATCGTCTATGTCTACGCCACGCACACCTATCTGCTGTCGAACTTCCTCAGCCGGCGCATCAACACCCGCAGCGATGAATATGGCGGCAGCCTTGAAAACCGGGTGCGGCTGGTGCGCGAGCTGATCGAGGAAACCAGGGATGCGGTCGGGGATCGCTGCGCGGTCGCGGTGCGCTTTTCGGCGGATGAGGAGATCGGACAGGACGGTGTGCCCATCCACGGTGAGCGGCGCGACATGTTTGCCATTCTGGCCGAATTGCCGGACCTGTGGGACATCAATATCGCGGATTACAGCCTTGAGATGGGGGTGTCGCGCTTTGTCGGGGAGGGCGCGCTGGAACCCTACATGGATTTCGTGAAATCCCAGACCAGCAAGCCCGTGGTGACGGTGGGGCGCTTTACCTCGCCGGACACGATGGTCAGCCAGATCAGGCGCGGCATCACCGATCTGATCGGGGCCGCGCGCCCCTCGATTGCCGATCCGTTCCTGCCCCGCAAGATCGAAGAGGGCCGCATCGAGGATATCCGCGAATGTATCGGCTGCAACATCTGCTATTCCGGCGACAGCCTTGGCGTGCCGATCCGCTGCACCCAGAACCCGACCATGGGCGAGGAATGGCGCAAGGGCTGGCACCCCGAACGCATCGCGCCGCGCACCTCGGACGACAAGGTGCTGGTGGTCGGGGCGGGGCCTGCGGGGCTTGAGGCGGCGCATGCCCTTGGCAAACGCGGCTATCGCGTCATGCTGGCCGAGGCGACGCGCGATCTGGGCGGGCGTGTCCTGCGTGAGGCGGGTTTGCCGGGAATGGGTGAATATATCCGCGTGCGCGATTACCGCGAACAGCAACTGATGAAGATGCCCAATGTCGAGATATTCCGCGAAAGCCGGCTCAGCGCGCAGGATGTGCTGGATGTGGGGGCCGATCATGTCGCCATCGCCACTGGCGCGTCATGGCGCAGCGACCGCTTTGACGGTGAGGTCTATCTGCCCGTCGCCCCCGCCCGCAGCACCGCCGAGATCCTGACGGCGGATGACATCATGAACGGGCAATTGCCGACAGGGGCGACGCTGGTCTGTGACGAGGACGGCTATTACATGGGCGGCGTCATTGCCGAGCGTCTGATCGCGGCCGGGCTGGCGGTGACCCTTGTCACGCCATCCGACTCCGTGTCGCCATGGGCCGGCAAGACCGCCGAGCGGTGGCGCATCCGCACCCACCTGATGCGGCTGGGGGTGGATCTGGAACTGGCGCAGGTGCTGGTCTCGTTCGACGGGCGGGCGGCCACGCTGTCTTGCGCCTATAGCGGGCGCGAAAAGGCCGTGCAGGTCGCCTCGGTGGTCATGGTCACGCAGCGCCGCCCCGAGGATGCGCTCTATCGCGACCTGCTGGCGATGGCCCCCGACGCGGACGGAGACGGCGCGCGCCTGCCGTTCAGCCTGCGCCGGATCGGCGATTGCGAGGCCCCGGCGATCATCGCCGCCGCCGTCTATGCCGGGCACCGCTATGCACGGGAACTGGGCCGCGACGCCGATGTGCCGCTGAGGCATGATCGTGTCGATGTGGGCGCGATGCCGGACTGAGCGCGATGCCGGAATGAGCGCGCCATGCGCGGATGATGCGCCTGCCTTCCCACTTGCAATCGCGCCCCGCCATGCCAGAGTGAGCACGCCATGACATCGGATCTCAAAACCCTTTTCTCGCCCTTCACCATCGGCCCTCAGACGGTCAGGAACCGCATTTTCTCGACCGGGCACATGACGGTGATGCTGGAAAACGGCCTGCCCAGTGACGCGATGGTCGCCTATCACGCGGCCCGGGCGCGCGGCGGGGCGGGGCTGATCATCACCGAGGCGGCGCGCGTGCACCCCTCGGGCGAGTCCAGCCGCCCGGCGATCCGCGCCTACCTCGATGACTGCATTCCCGGCTATCGCCGCATTGCCGATGCCTGCCATGCCGAAGGCTGCAAGCTGTTTGCGCAACTGACGCATCCGGGGCGCGAAATGGGGCAGGCGGCGGATGGCACCCACGCGGTTGCCATCGCCCCCTCGGCCACCCCGAACGAGCGGTTTCACGTCATGCCGCGCGCCATGCCCGCCGCGCTGGTGGATGAGATCATCGCCGGGTTCGGGGCCGCCGCCGCGCGGCTGCGCGCCGCAGGTGTGGACGGGGTCGAGCTGGTGGCCTCGCATGGCTATCTGTTGTCGCAGTTCCTCAACCCGCGCATCAATCAGCGCCGCGATTCATACGGTGGCAGTCTGGAAAACCGGATGCGGTTTCTGCGCGCCTGCCTGGATGCGGCGCGCGCAGGGGCCGGGCCGGACATGGCGCTTGGCATCCGTATCTCGGGCGATGAGCGCGATCACGACGGGCTGGAGCAATCCGAGGTGCTTGAGGTCTGCGCCGCCCTCGCGCGCGATGGCGTGCTGGATTATCTCAACATCACGGCGGGCACGTCGGCGGGGCTGGCCGGATCGACGCATATCGTGCCGCCGATGGCGATGGAGACGGCCTATACCGCGCCGCTGGCGGCGGCGATCCGGGCGCGCACCGGCCTGCCGATCCTGGTGGCGGGGCGGATCAATCAGCCCCAGATCGCCGAGGCGGTTCTGGCCAGCGGGCAGGCCGACATGTGCGGCATGACCCGCGCGCTGATCGCCGATCCGCTGATGCCGCAAAAGGCCCGCGCCGGGCGGCTGGACGATATCCGCGCCTGCGTGGCGTGCAATCAGGCCTGTATCGGGCATATGCTGAACGGGTTCGCGATCTCCTGCATCCAGCATCCCGAAACCGGGCGCGAACTGGAATACGGCGAAATGCGCCCTGCATCCGTGCGGCGCAAGGTGATGGTGGTCGGCGGCGGGCCGGGGGGCATGAAGGCGGCGGCGATCGCGGCGGCGCGCGGCCATGATGTCACGCTTTGCGAGGCCGGTGATCGCCTTGGCGGGCAGGTCAATCTGGCGCAGTTGCTGCCCGGACGCGGCGAATTCGGCGGCGTGACGACCAATCTGGAACGCGAGATGCGACAGGCCGGCGCGCGCGTGCATCTCAACCGCGCCGTGACCCGCGCGATGATCGAGGACGCGGCCCCGGATGCGGTGATCCTTGCCACCGGGGCCACGCCCTATGCCCCGGTGATCGACGGCGCGCAGGAGGCCCATGTCATTGATGCGTGGCAGCTGTTGCAGGGCGCGGCCAATCCGGGCGGGCGCGTGGTGCTGGCCGATTGGCGCTGTGACTGGATCGGCCTTGGGCTGGCCGAAAGGCTGGCGCGCGAGGGCCGCCATGTCCGCCTTGCGGTGAATGGGATGACGGCGGGGCAGACGATCCCGCAATATGCGCGCGATGTGTGGCTGGGCACGCTGCATCGCCTCGGGGTCGAGGTGATCCCCTATATGCGCCTCTACGGCGTGGACAGCGACACCGCCTATTTCCAGCACACGCTGAGCGGTGAGCCGGTGATCCTTGATCAGACCGAGACATTGGTGACCTGCCTCGGCCATCAGCCGGTGAGCACGCTGGCCGAGGCGCTGGAGGATTGGCGCGGTGGCGCGCTGCACCTGATCGGCGATTGCCTGTCGCCGCGCACCGTCGAGGAGGCGGTGCTGGAAGGGCTGCGCGTCGCCAGCATGATCTGAGGCGGGGCGTTCAGGCGTCTTTTGCCGGGCCTTCATCCTCGGGCTTGACCCGGAACACCGCCAGATAGAGCGCGGGCGCAAAGACCAGCGTGATGATCGTGCCGACGATGATCCCGCCCATCATCGCATAGGCCATCGGCCCCCAGAAGATCTGCCGGGAAATCGGGATCAGCGCCAGGCTGGCCGCGGCGGCGGTCAGCAGGATCGGGCGCGCGCGGCTGTCGCTGGCCTCGAACACGGCGTCCCACGCGCTGCGCCCCTTTTCGCGCAGAACCTCGATCTCATGCACCAGGATGATCGAGTTGCGGATCAGGATGCCGATCAGCGCCAGCACCCCCAGAATGGCCACGAACCCCAGAGGCGCGCCCGAGGGCACCAATGCCGCCACCACCCCGATCAGCCCCAGAGGCGCGACGCAGATCACCACGAAACTGAGGCGGAAGCCCTGCATCTGCACCATGATCAGCACCAGCATGATCAACAGCATGACCGGCACCACGGCCGCGATCGGGGCCTGGCTGTCGGCGCTGGATTCCACCGTGCCGCCGATATCGGCGCGATAACCCGGCGGCAGATCGGCATTGAACGCCGCGATCCTGCCGCTCAGCGCATCCACGATGGTGGCCGGCTGATCCTTGGAATTGATCGCCGCCTTGAGGGTGATCGTGGGCGTGCGGTTGCGCTGATGGATCACCGGCTGTTCGGTGCCATACTCGAAGGTGGCGACGCTGCGCAGCGGGAAGCTGGTGCCGCTGGCGGTGCTGAGTTGCAGATCCGACAGCGCCTCGACCGATTGGCGCGATGTGTCGTCGCCGCGCGCCAGGATGTCGATCAGATATGGCGCATCGCGCAGCTTTGTCACCTCGACCCCGTCAAAGATGGCGTTGAGCGCGGTGGCGATGTCCTTGGCGGTGATGCCCAGCTGGCGCGCCTTGTCCTGCAGGATCTCGACGCGGATCACGCGCGAGGGTTCGTTCCAGTCCATGACCACGCCGCCCAGTCGCGCATCGCTGGCGATCACGCCGGCCAGATCGCGCGCGCGGTCGCGCAGCACGTCGATATCCGGCCCGGTAAAGCGGTATTGCACCGGGCGCCCCACCGGCGGGCCGATCTCAAGCAGCTTGACGAAATTGTCCACGCCGGGAAATTCGGTGGCCGCCACCGCGTTCAGTTGGCTGCGCAACGCATCGCGCGCCTCGACCGAAGGTGTCTGGATCACGATCTGCCCGATATTCGGCCCCGCCGTCGGCACATCGAACGACAACAGGAAACGTGGCGCCCCGCGCCCCGCATAGGACGACCAGAACAGCACATTCTCGTTGTCCCTCAGATGGCTTTCCATCCGGTCCAGCTGGGCCATGGTGGCGTTGATCGAGGCGTTCTGCGGCAGGGTCATGTCCACGATCAGTTCGGGACGGTCCGAGTTGGGAAAGAACTGCTGTTCGACAAAGCGCATCGACCAGATCGCGCCGCCGAACACGACCAGCGTCAGGATGATGGTCGTCCATTTGAAGCGCATCGCCGCGCGCAGCACGCCGTGAAACATCCGCCGGAACCGGCCCGGCCCTTTGTGGTGCTGCGCCATGTTCGGCGACAGCAGCGTGACCCCCAGCAGCGGCGCGAACAGCACCGCCACCACCCAAGACACGGTCAGCGACACCGCAATCACCACGAACAGCGAAAAGGTGAACTCGCCCGCCGCCGAACTGTTCAGCCCGATGGGGATGAACCCCGCGACGGTGACCAGCGTGCCGCTGAGCATCGGAAACGCGATCGAGGTCCACGCATAGGAGGCCGAGGCGGTCAGGCTCTCGCCGCGCTCAAGGCGCGAAATCATGGTTTCGATCGCAATCATCGCGTCATCCACCAGCAGGCCCAGCGAAATGATCAGCGCCCCCAGTGAAATTCGCTGCAAGGTGATGCCGTAGATATCCATGATCACGAAGGTGATCGCCAGAACCAGCGGGATGGTCAGCGTCACCACCAGCCCCGCGCGCAGGCCCAGCGACAGGAAGCTGACCGCCAGAACGATCAGGACCGCCTCGATCAGGGCCATGACGAAATGATTGACCGCCTCCTCCACGACATGGGGCTGATCGGCCACCTGATGGATCTCGATCCCGATCGGCAGATCGGCCTGCGCGCGCTGGATCACGTCGCCCAGAACCGCGCCATAGTCGATGATATTGGCACCCTCGCGCATGCCCACCGACAGGCCCACGGCCTCCTGTCCGTTATAGCGGAATATCTCGCGTGGCGGGTCGGCGTAACCGCGCGAGATGTCGGCGACATCCGCCAGCCGGAAAAACCTGTCCCCCACCAGCAGGTTCACATCCTCAAGGCTGCCCTGACCGGAAAACTGCCCGCCGACCCGCACCAGAATACGCTCCTGCCCGGCGTCGATGACACCCGAGGGAATGATGGCGTTCTGCGCGGCCAGCGTCGCCAGCACCGCCTGCTGACTGAGGCCGAGGGCGGCCAGACGCTCGGTCGAGAATTCGAGAAAGATCATTTCCTCGCGGGTGCCGAAGATCTCGACCTTGCCGGCATCGTCCAGACGCTGCACCTCGCGCTGCACCTCGCGCACGTAATCATGCACTTCGCGCGGGCTGAACCCGTCCGAGGTAAAGGCATAGATATTGCCGAACACGTCGCCAAAGCTGTCGTTGAACTGAAAACCGGCGAATTCGGCGGGGAATTCGGGGCGAATATCGGCCATCATGTTGCGCACGGTCTGCCAGACGCGGGGCAGTTGGTCGGCCTTGGTCGTGGGCAGCAATTCGACATAGACGATCGCCTCGCCGGGGCGGGTGATCGAGCGGGTGAAGTCCAGCTCGTCCAGATCCTCCAGCTTTTTCTCGATCCGGTCGGTGACCTGCGTGCGGGTCTCGGCGGTGTCGGCGCCGGGCAGGGCGGCGGCGATGATCATCGTCTTGATCGAGAAGTTGGGATCCTCCTCGCGGCCGATATTCATATAGGACATCCCGCCCGCCACCAGCGAGATGATCATCAGGAACCACACGAACGACCGGTGCTTGAGCGCCCAGTCCGACAGGTTGAAACGGCTCATTGGGTCACGCGCGGGCCGACGATCTGCCCGTCCTTGAGGGAATGGATGCCTTTGACGACGATCTCATCGCCCGCCGTCAGCCCGTCGGTGATGCGCAGGCGCGCGCCGTAAGCCGCGCCGGGCGTCACGCTCTGGCGGTGCACGGTGTCGGTGGTGCGGTCGATCAGCCAGACCGCCGGGGCGGTGTCCGGATCCAGCAGCGCGGCGCGCGGGATGCTGAGGCTGGCCTGCGATGTCGCCATGACCGAGACCTGCACCAACGCGCCGAGGCGGAACCCCGGCGGCGCGTCCTCCAGCGTCAGGCGCAGGCGGCGGGTGCGGGTGCTGCGCTCGGCCATGGGGTCGATGCGGGCCAGGGTGGCGCGCGCGGTGATGTCGGGACCGGCCACCAGATAGGCGGTGAAGGTGGCCCCGATATCCAGCGCGGCGACGTCCTGTTCGGTCAGGTCGAGGATGATCTCACGCGCGTTGGTTCCCGCCAGCGTGACCACCGGCGCACCGGCGTCCAGCGTGCTGCCGGGCTCGGCGAATACCTGCGTGATGATGCCGTCCTGCGGTGCGCTCAGCGTGGCATAGCTGCGGATGTCGGCGGCGCGGGCGCGCGCGGCGATGGCCTGATCCAGCCGCGCCTGGGCGGCGGCCAGCTGGCGGGCGGCATCCTCGAGGCGCACATCCGCATCGACGCCGCGCGCCACCAGATCGCGGGCGCGCTGTTCGGCGTCGCGGGCCGATTTGAACTGCGCACTTGCCACCAGGACCCCTGCCTCGGCGGCGCGCAGATCCGCCTCAAGATCCTCGGGGTCCAGCCGGGCGATGATGTCGCCCTGCGCCACCTGATCGCCCAGATCCACCGGGCGGCTGGCCATGGTGCCGATCACCGGAAAGGCCAGGTCGGTCTGGGTGCGCGCCGCCACCACGCCCACATAGGACGGGCGCGTCGCCGAGGACAGATCGACGATCTCGGACGCCACCGGGCGCGGCTGTGGGGCCTGCGTGCCGCTTGCATCCTCGGCCAGCGCGGGTGCGCCGGGCGAACCAAGCGCGATCAGCAGAAGCAGGCTCGGCAATACCGGTTTCATTGCGTGTCCTCCAGCATCCGGACCACGCGGCCCGGATAGAGCAGATGCGCACCGTGCGTGACCACCCTTGTGCCCGGCTCGATGCCGCCATTCAGGATGATCCGCCCGGTTTCAAAGCGATCCACTTCGACCTGTTGCAGGCTGACGACGTTGGTCGCCTCATCGACGACCCAGACCGCGGGGCCGGCTTGGGTCGTGGACATGGCCGGGAAGGGCAGCACGATCTTGCTGCCGGATTGCCCGCGCACCATGCCGCGCACCGGGTCGCCATAGGTAAGCTGATCGGGCGGGTCGATGATGGCGACCTTGACCTCGACCGTGCCGGTGGACGGGTCCACCAGCGGCGACACCTGCCGCACGCGGCCCGAGAATTCAGCCACCGAATTGCCCAGCAGCGACAGCGTCACATCTTCGGAGCCGTCGGCATAGGCCAGCAGCGCCTCGGGCACCTCGAAGAGCGCATCAAACGCGTCGCCCACGGCAAGGTCCAGCACGCTCTGCGCCGCGCCGATCACCTGTCCCGGCTCGATCATGCGCCGGATCACGGTCACATCCGACGGCGCACGCAGCACCGTGTCCTCAAGCGCGGTGCGCGCGCGGTCCAGCTCGGCGGTTGCCCGCGCCAGGGTGCCGCTGGCGATGGCCAGCTTGTCCTCGGCGGTGTCGCGCGCGATCCGCGTGGTGGCGCCGCGTTCCAGCAGTGCGGTCTGACGGCGCAGATCCTCGCGCGCCTGATCGAAATCGGCCTGCGCGGTGGTCACGCCCGCCTCGGCGGCCAGCAGGGCCTGGGTCTGCTGGACGTCCTCCATCTGTGCCAGAACCGCGCCGGCGCCGACCCTGTCACCCTCATCCACCGCGACGGAGGTGACGCGCCCGCTGGCGGGAAAGGACACGCTCAGCGTTTCGCGCGCGGCAATGTCCCCCACCAGCGACATGATGCGGGTCTCGGCCTCGGGCCAGGCTGTCACGGTCGCGACCGCAAGCGGCTGATCGGCATGGACAGGCAGGCAGAGCGCGGGAATGCAGATCAGGCAGGCGGCAAGTAACCTTTGGCGCGATGTCATCGGGGGCCCCTGGGCTAGGTCTGAAACATGCCGGGCCAGCCCGGTCACGCGGTGACGGACGCATATCCGATCTGCGGGCGGGGGCAAAGGGTGTCTGGGCTGATTCCTGCAAATTGCGGGGCCGCCGCCGCCGTGACCTTGCGGAACCCTGCCGCGTTGGCGGTGCCAGGTAGGTGCCATATCGGTGCCGATGGGTGATCAGGGGCCGGACGCGGTGCCGCGCACCCGTCACATCATGGCCAGGCCGGACAGTTTTCGGGGTCTGGGCCGCGGGAATCACCGGCACATGAACCACATCGACGATGGAGCCCCGGTGGCGCCCCGGCGCGGCTGGCGATCGGCCTGAGCGGCGCGTCACATTTCCCCCATGATTATGCGGCGGATGCTGAACAATCCCTGGGTTCGAACTGGATTGTGTCACAATTCGAACCCAAGGTGACGTAACGGAAGGCAATTCACCCTTAGGCTGAGTGGCGTAATGGCCGATACCTCGAAACACGGTTGAAACCTGACTTCCTGGACAAGAATTGATCTCAGATTGCAACTCAGGGATGATAATATCTTACATAATGTCGCCGCGGGATGCCCCGCCCGCCGGGCTGACTGGGCCAGAATGTCGCACTGTGCGGGCGGCGCGGGCCAGGGTGGGGGCGTTTCGCGGGCTCTCCATAAGTATCGGTTTTTTATTAACCTTAATCAGGGCTTTTCGAAAATTTGAGTAAATATGCGTTGACAGATCGTCGACCGATGAGGCACGGTCCCCGAGTAACGGATGAATTGCGGCGGGAATGTGGAGGTTCGCCAACAGAAGTTCAGGGGAATTGGGGATAGAAAGCGGACCGTTGTCCCGCTGACCGTATTTGGAACCGCCCGACACGCCGAAACAAGGGCCGCCGGGGGCAAAACCAAAGCGGATGGGGCGAACAGGGATCGCGAAGAAAATTTCAATTTTGGAACATATCAGCCGTGCGCAATCGCATTGCGCCGAGTGATGACCTGTACCCAAACCTCTTTGAGTGATGCCGGTGATGTAACATCGGGGCCGTAGATCTTGTGCCAGCCCACCACCTGCATCGCCAGACAAGAAATCATGAGCCCGGCCAATCTGGTCGGGCTACCGCACATATGCGCCCGGCCTTGCCGGCGCTGAAGAATAACGCGCAAGCCCTGACGGCACATCGCGCAGAAAATCTGAAAAGGAACGTACCATGGCCAATCTGGATCTCAACGGCGCTGCAACCGGCGAAGACAACACTGCCTATTTCGAAATCGGCGTAAATGACGGGTGGGGTGTTGGTGAGGGTGTCCTGATCAGCCCGGACGCGACGTTGGACGATGGTGGCGTAGCTATCCAGCAGATCCGGGTGGCATTCACAGGCGGCGGTCCTAATGGGGCTGAGCGGCTTGTAGCTATGGGCCCGCTTCCCGATGGGCTGATCGCAGGTTTTTTTAGGGAGTATTCTTACTATCTCTCGTAATGGTTTGGGCAATGTAACTACAGCCGATTTTGAGACCGCGTTGCGGCAGGTGTATTATCAGAACCAGATGAGCCCGCCGGTTGCGAACGTAGTGACCTTCACCGTTCAGCTTACTGATGCCTCAAACACTTCCGACCACCAGACCGTGACCATGACGCTGAACACCTCGCCCGTGGGCGTCGATGACACCAATGCCGGCGATGACGTGATCGAGGGCCATGATGGCGTGACCTTCGATGCCATAGCGACAGGCAATGTGCTGACCAACGACACCGACGCCGAGTTGCACACGCTGAGCGTGACGTCTGTCATTTCCGTGTCCGAGAACGCGGCGCTCGCCCCGGATGGGGTAACCGCACTGACCGGCAAATACGGCAGCCTGGTGATGGATACCGACGGCACCTACACCTATACACTGGACGACGAGGATCCGGACACCAATGCACTGACACAGTGGGAATCCGTCTCGGATGTGTTCACCTATATGGTCGATGACGGCAATGGCGGCAGCGATACCGCAACCCTGACGATCAACATCACCGGCACCAACGACGGCCCCGTGGCCGTGGCCGACACCAATGCCGGCGATGCCGTGATCGAGGCCGGCGACGGCGTGCCCGGCGATGCCTCCGCGACCGGCAATGTTCTGGACAACGACACGGACCCGGATGCGGGCGAAACCGCAACACTGGTGGTGATCGGGGCCGCCGTGGGCAATGTCACGGGGCTGCTGACCGGCTCGCTCGATACGGTCCTGACGGGGACATATGGCACACTGACGATTGGTGCGACTGGTGTCTATACCTACACGCTGGACGACACCGCAGGCGGCGCGGCGGACATGCTGTCGGGCACGCAGTCCGGTACGGATGTGTTCTCCTACACGGCCAAGGACGTCAATGGCACGACCTCGACCTCGACCCTGACGATCACCGTTCAGGGCAGCAATGACGCGCCCACGGTGGTTGGCGCATTGACCGGCAGCGATGACGATCAGGGCATCCAGTTGTTCGATCTGCTGGACGGCGCCACGGATGTCGATGCGGGCGACACCCTGTCGGTCACCAACCTTGTCGTGACATCCAGCAATGGCGCGCGCGTCGATGTGGGCGCGCTGTCCTATCCGCTCAGCGGGGCGGGCAATGGCACGCTGACCTTCGACGCCAGCCAGTTCGACGATCTGCGCATCGGCGATACCGAGGTGCTGACCTTCTCCTACGACATCGTGGATGGCAATGGCGGCACGGTCGCGCAGACCCTGACGCTGACCTTGACCGGCACCAATCAGGCCCCGGTGATCGAGGCATCGCCCGACGATACCGGCAGCGTGACCGAAAACGGCGACGGCACCAACGGCGTCTATAGCGCGACCGGCCAGATCGCCTTTACCGAAAGCGAATTGGGCGACAGCCATTCGGTCACCGCATTCGCCGATGGCGGCGGGGTCGGCTATTACGGCGCGCTGCTGGCGGGGCTCAGCAACACGGCGACGACCGATCTTGACGGCGAGGTCAGCTGGACCTTCTCGATCACCAAACCGGCCCAGATCGCTGCGCTGGAATCCCTTTCTGCAGGTCAGACCATCGTTCAGACCTACACCGTCACCATCAATGACGGGCAGGGTGGTGTGGTCTCGCAACCGGTGACCATCACGATCACCGGCACCAATGACGGCCCGGTGATCACCAGCCCGACAGACCAGCAAACCGTGAGCGAGGCCGAAGGCCAGACCGGCTTGGGCGCGCCCGCACTGGCGCTGAACGGCAGCTTTGACTTTACCGATGTGGACCTGACCGATATCGGCCACAGCGCGGATCATTCCGTCGCCATTTCCGGCGATGCGGGCGGGTTCGCGGCGTCGGGTGATGTTG
>CAKSUL010000006.1 GCA_934501475.1 uncultured Roseovarius sp.
GTGCTGATCATCGCGCGCACCACGACGCCCGACGCCACAGGTGTGACGCCGCTGCCGCTGGACAGTGTCAACACCCCCAACGATCATCTGGAATATGTGATCACCTGGTTTTCGCTGGCCCTCATCTGGCTGGCGATGACAGGGTATCTGATCCGACGAAACATGCGCGCACAGAAAGACGCGGCGAAAGGCAAAGTGACATGAAATACATCTCGACACGCGGGCAGGCCCCGGTTCTGAGTTTCGAAGAGGCGATGCTGACCGGGCTCGCGCGCGATGGCGGTCTCTATCTGCCGGAAACCATCCCCACCCTCAGCCATGGCGACATCGCGGCGCTGGCCGGGCTCAGCTATGAAGAGGCGGCGTTTCGCATCATGCGCCCCTTTATCGGCGACGCGTTCACCGATGCCGAGTTCGAGTCGATCATCGCGCGTGCCTATGCCGGGTTCAGCCATGCGGCGCGTGCCCCGCTGGTTCAGCTGGGGCCGAATCATCACCTGCTCGAGCTGTTCCACGGGCCGACGCTGGCGTTCAAGGATTTCGCGATGCAGCTGATCGGGCAGCTGTTCGAGGCGGCGCTGACGCGCAACGGGCAACATGTGTGCATCGTCGGCGCAACCAGCGGCGACACCGGATCGGCGGCGATCGAGGCGTTTCGCGGGCTGGACTCGGTCGATGTGTTCATCCTCTACCCGCATGGCCGCGTCAGCGAGGTGCAGCGCCGCCAGATGAGCACCCCGACCGAATCCAACGTTCACGCACTGGCGATGGACGGGCATTTCGACGATTGCCAGGCCCGCGTGAAGGACATGTTCAACGATTTCGACTTTCGCGACAGTGTCGGGCTGGCGGGCGTCAACAGCATCAACTGGGCGCGGGTTCTGGCGCAGGTGGTCTATTATTTCACCTCGGCGGTCAGCCTCGGCGCGCCGCATCGCAAGGTCAGCTTCACGGTGCCGACGGGCAATTTCGGCGATGTGTTCGCCGGCTATATCGCCCGGCGCATGGGCCTGCCGATTGACCGGCTGGTGGTGGCGACCAACCAGAACGACATCCTGCACCGCTGTTTGACCCAGGGCGATTACACGCCGGACGGGGTGATTGCGTCGATCAGCCCGTCGATGGATATTCAGGTCAGCTCGAATTTCGAGCGCGCCTTGTTCGAGGCCTACGGCCGGGACGCCGGCGCGGTGCGTCAATTGATGGACGAACTGGCGCGCGGCGGGTTCCACGTCAGCCAGGGCGCGCGTGAGGCGCTGCGCGACGTGTTCGACAGCGGGCGCTGCAGCGAAGACGAAACCCGCACCACCATCCGCGAGGTGTTCGAGCAGACGGGCGAGTTGCTTTGCCCGCACTCGGCCGTTGCGGTCAAGGTCGCCAAGGAGCATCTGGATGGGCCCACGCCGATGATCACTCTGGCCACGGCCCACCCGGCCAAGTTTCCCGCAGCGGTGCAGGACGCCAGCGGTCAGCATCCCCCCTTGCCCCCGCATATGGCGGACCTGTATGAGCGAAGCGAGCGGGTGACCAGGGTGGAAAACGATCTTGGCGCCATTCAATCCCTTATCAAGAAACGGACCGCGAATTGAGCGTCAACCTAACCACCCTGTCCAACGGATTCCGCATCGTCAGTGAACATATGCCCGGCCTTCAATCCGCCGCCATCGGCGTCTGGGTTCTGGCGGGGGCGCGCAACGAAAGCGCGGCGCAGAACGGCATCGCGCATTTCCTTGAACATATGGCGTTCAAGGGCACGGCGCGGCGCAGCGCGCTTGAGATCGCCGAGGTGATCGAGGATGTGGGCGGCTATATCAACGCCTATACCAGCCGCGAGGTGACGGCCTATTACGCGCGCGTCCTCAAGGACGATGTGCCGCTGGCGCTGGACGTGGTGGCGGATATCCTGCGCAATCCCGTCTTTGATCCCAAGGAGATCGAGATCGAGCGCGGCGTGATCCTGCAGGAGATCGGTCAGGCGCTGGATACGCCCGACGACGTGATCTTTGACTGGTTGCAGGAAGAGGCCTATCCCAACCACCCGCTGGGGCGCACCATCCTGGGCGCGGAAGAGCGCGTGCGCGCCTTCACCCGCGCCGATCTGGTCGGCTTTGTCGGGCAGCAATACCGCCCCGGCCAGATGATCCTGTCGGCGGCGGGCGCGGTCGATCACGACGCGCTGGTCATTGCCGCCGAAAAGATGTTCGGCGACATGGTGCCGGGCCTGTTGATCGAGCCGCCCAAGGCCCGCTTTGAAGGCGGCGAAAGCCGCCATGTCAAGACCCTGGAACAGGCGCATTTCGCCCTCGCCTTCGAAAGCCCGGATTACGCCGATCCGCGCATTCATGCGATGCAGATCTATGCCTCGGCGCTTGGTGGCAGCATGTCGTCGCGGCTGTTTCAGGAAGTGCGCGAAAAGCGCGGGCTTTGCTATACGATCTATGCGCAGGCCGGGGCCTATGCCGATACCGGCATGATGACGATCTATGCCGGGACGTCGGCCGAACAACTGGCCGATCTGGCCGAAATCACCGTCGATGAGATGAAGCGCGCCGCGGGTGATCTGCGCATCGAAGAGATCGAGCGCGCGCGCGCCCAGATGAAAGCCGGGCTGCTCATGGGTCTCGAAAGCCCCAGCAACCGCGCCGAACGTCTGGCGCGGATGTTGCAGATCTGGGGCCGCGTGCCCCCGCTCGAAGAGGTGGTCGAGCGGATCGACGCGGTCACCCTCGCCGATGTGCGCGCCCTGGCCGAACAGGTCGCCGGCACGGCCCCCGCGGCACTGGCGCTTTACGGCCCGGTCGAGCAGGCGCCGACGCTGGAGGCGCTACAGGAAAGGCGCGCGGCCTGATGTTCCTGCCACGGCGCAAGGTGCGGATCGAGACCGAGCGCCTGACGCTGCGCCTGCCGGCCTCGACCGATTTTCGCGCCTGGAGCGGGCTGCGCCATGACAGCGCCGATTTCCTGACCCCATGGGAACCCCTGTGGGCCAGCGATCATCTGTCGCGCAAGGCGTTCACCAACCGGGTCTATTGGGCGCAACGCTCGGTCAACAAGGGCACGGCGGTTCCGCTGTTCCTGATCCGGCGCGCCGATGAGGCCCTGCTCGGGGCGATCACGCTGGACAATATCCGGCGCGGCCCGTCGCAGGCGGGCACGCTGGGCTATTGGATCGGACAAACCCACGCGCGCCAGGGCTATATGCGCGAGGCGATCGAAGCGGTGACGCATTACGCCTTTGACCGGCTGGACCTCAGCCGGATCGAGGCCGCCTGCCTGCCCGAAAACGCGGCCTCGCGCGCGCTGCTGGAAAAAAGCGGGTTCAAATACGAAGGCGTCGCGCAAAGCTATCTGCAAATCAACGGCCGTTGGCGCACGCATGTTCTCTATGCGGCGCTGCGCGCGGATCGGCGCGGGCGAACCGGGGCAGGGTAGGGCACCGGCAGACAGCACGCTTTCCGCTCGATTTTCCGTGCCGGGAAATGGGCCGCCCGGGCATGTTTTATTGCCTGCCTGCCACCTGTTGAGCGCCCCACGCCATGAACGAAAAAAAACGCCGCCCCGAAAGGCGGCGTTTCGATACTGTCCCTTGGCCGGATATCAGAATCCGAGGCCTTCGTATTTTTTCTTGAACTTGGTGACACGCCCGCCAGCGTCCATCAGGCGCGTGCCGCCACCGGTCCAGGCCGGGTGCACGGTGGGGTCGATGTCCAGCGACAGCGTGTCGCCTTCCTTGCCATAGGTCGAGCGCATCTTGATGATCGTGCCATCGGTCATCTTGACGTCGATCGAGTGGTAATCGGGGTGAATATCTTGTTTCATCGCAGCAATCCTTACGCTTGGGCGCCTGATTTGGGCTTGTAACGGGAGTCTTCGGCGATCCGGGCGGATTTGCCGCGACGCGAGCGCAGGTAATACAGTTTCGCGCGGCGCACGCGGCCACGGCGGACCACTTCGATGCTGTCGATATTGGTCGAAAACAGCGGGAACACGCGCTCCACGCCTTCGCCGAACGAGATCTTGCGCACGGTGAACGACCCGGCAATGCCATGGCCGTTGTTGCGCCCGATGCAGACACCTTCAAAGCTCTGAACGCGGGTGCGGGTGCCTTCGGTCACTTTTACGCCGACGCGAACGGTGTCGCCGGCCTTGAAATCGGGAATATCCTTCCCGAGCGAGGCAATCTGTTCTGCCTCAAGCTGAGCGATAAGATCCATCGCCATTCTCCTACATTGCTTGCGGTTTGGTTCCGCAAAGTGTTTTCGCGACATGATAGCTCTTGGTCCGCGTCCGGGTCCCCGCCCAATGGGCGAGCCCGCCAGAGATCAGATCGTCATTGCCTTTTGCTGCCTTGCGGCGGTTCCGCAGCACTGCCTGGGCGGGTCATGACATGCCGTCCGGGGAAGACGGGAATCGCTGACACCGGCAGGAACCGGGATGCGCGGGGTAAATCAGGTTTGCGCGTGGATTTCAAGGCGCATTCGCAGGATGCGCCGCTATGCGCCGTCATCCGCGTCACGGCCCCGCGCGGCGCACCACAATGCCCACAGATCGGGGCGGCGGGCGCGGGTCAGCGCCTCGGACTGGGCCTGACGCCAGCGGGCGATTTCGCCGTGATTGCCCGATAGCAGCACCTCGGGGATGTCGCGGGCGTTCCACTCGGGCGGGCGGGTATATTGCGGATGTTCCAGCAGCCCGCCGGAGTGGCTTTCCTCTAGCGCGCTTTCGGCATTGCCCAGAATGCCGGGGCGCAGGCGGATGGTGGCGTCGATCAGGGCCTGCGCCGCGATCTCGCCCCCGGTCAGGACATAGTCGCCCATGCTGACCTCGGCCACGTCATAGTGATCCAGAACGCGCTGATCGACCCCTTCAAAGCGCCCGCAGATCAGTGTGACACCGCTGGATGCGGCCAGATCGCGCGCCATCGCCTGATCGAACACCCGCCCCCGCGGGCTAAGATAGATCAGCGGCGCGGCGGGCGGCGCGTTTGCCAGGGCGGCCTCGATCGCGGCGCCCATGACGTCGGCGCGCAGCACCATGCCCGCGCCCCCGCCCGAGGGCGTGTCATCCACGTTGCGATGTTTGCCGATGCCGAAGGCGCGCAGATCGGTCGTGCCAAGGCTCCAGAGCCCGTCCTTCAGCGCCCGCCCCGTCAGGCTGAGACCCAGAACACCGGGAAAGGCCTCGGGCAGCAGGGTGATGATCTGCGCGTGCCAGGCTCCGGCCAGACGCGGCGTATCTGTCAGCAAATCCGTGGGCGTGGCGCTGGCCGAAATGGATTTGCGGCCATGAGATCTGTTGTTGTCGGTCACGGCGTTGCCTCTGGCGTTATACGGAAAGTTCCGCGCGGGGCGGTCTGCCCTGTCGCTTTAACGCGGTGTCATGGGTGCTGGCAAGGCGGGGCCGCGCCGGGGCCACCCCCACGCAGGTTGAAAAGTGACGCGCCGCATCGGGCAGCGCGTCACTTCGGAGGGGGGGGCGGGTATTTGGCGCGTTGGCGACTGGCGCCACCGCAAATCGCGCTAGATCGCCAGAATGCCGATGGCCATCAGCAGGAACAGAACCAATGCGATGATGATCAACAGCTTGGCACCGGACAGGGCGATGCCCGACAGGCGTCCAAAGCCCAGTAGCGCGGCAATCGCGGCAATCGCCAATAACGTGAGAATCCAGCCTAACATGTAATCTCCTTCCCGTTCGTGAATCGGCCCGCAGCTATCGCACGCCCGCAAGCGGGGTGAAAACGGCGTGCCATTTTCGATCTTGTGCGTCTGGCGCATGGGACCGGTTGCTCCGGTTAAACGCCAGACGTCTTTCGCGGTGATGCCGTTGCGGCATCGCATGTGGAAAAGAAACGGCGCCAGGCGGGATTTGGTTCCCTGCGCGGGCAAATCCGTGGCGCGCGCGCCTTAGTCCGCGTCGGGAAACAGCCCGTCAGGCGGGTCTGCCACGATCCGCCCCGTCGCGAGGTCAACCGTCGGCACCGCCTCAAGCGTGAAGGGCAGCAGGATCGTGTCCCCGCCTTTTGGGGGCATGATCTCGAGGATGTCCGAGGCGCCGTGGTTCAGCACCCCCTGCACCCGCCCAAGGGGCGCGCCGCCGGTATCAAACACCTGCAAGCCCACCAGATCGGCGTGATAATATTCGTCATCGGGCAGCGCCGGCAGTTGCGTGCGCTCGGCAAACAGGCGCAGTCCGCGCAGGGCGTCGGCCTGTTCCCTGGTGGCGACCCCGCCCAGACGCGCGGTAAAGCCGTTCCTGGTCTGGCCGGTCAGGGTGATGTCAAAGCTGCGCGCGCCGTCCTGTGTGGTGAGCGCACCATAGGCGGCGACGTCCTCGGGGATGGCGGTGAAACTCTTGAGGCGCACCTCACCGCGCACGCCGAAGGCGCCGGCGATGGCGGCAATGCAGATCAGATGGGGGGCGGTGTCGTCGGTCATGGGCGCGCTCCGATGCAGAGGCCTTGGGTGACGGTGCCGCCGCTGGCGATGCAGCGGTCGGAATGCTGGTATTTCTCAAACGCCAATCCGGCGAAAAACACAAGGAGCAGCAGAAAGATCGTTCGGATCGGGCGAAACATTGGCCTGTCCTTTCACGAAAGCCTTTTGAATTTTCCCTGAATCAGCGAAAGCGCGACAGGCCCGCGCCCTTTCAATGTTGTGGGCGTTTTGCATCTGATCCGTGGCTTGGATCAAATGCAAACCGCCTTGTTCGGCGAAAAAGGATGCGCCGGGTCGGCAAGGGCGCAGCGCCCCCGTGACAGGGAAGGCCGCGACAGGCAGGCGACAGATCTGCCGCCCGCCAATGACAGCGCCGCGCGAGGGACGCCGCGCGCAAAGGCGCGGCGTCCACCCGGCGGTCTGCGCTGCTTATTCTTCGGCGGCGGCTGCTTCGGCTTCGGCGGGGGCTTCTGCGGGGGCGTTGGCGGCCTCGATCGCGGCGGCGGCCTTGGCTGCCTTTTCCTCGGCGCGATCGGTTGCTTTCTTGCCGGGGGTGCCTTTTTTCAGGTTTGCGCGCTCTTTCTTCTCCAGAACGCCGGCGGCTTCGAGCACGCGCGCGATGCGGTCGGTGGGCTGTGCGCCCAGACCCAGCCAGTGCTGAATGCGCTCCAGGTCCATTTTCACGCGCTCTTCGCTGTCCTTGGGCAGAAGCGGGTTATAGGTGCCCAGTTTCTCGATGAAGCGGCCGTCGCGGGGCATGCGGCTGTCGGTGGCGACGATGCGGTAGAAGGGGCGTTTCTTGGACCCGGCACGGGCGAGGCGGATTTTCATGGCCATTTGTATGTTCTCCTTTGAATGGCTGTTGAGGGGGATGTGCGTTGGAACGCGTGAAAGGCATCCACCCTAATTCTGGTGCTGCTTGTGGTGCTGAATCACTTCAGCGATGATGAAGTTCAGGAACTTCTTGGCGAATTCAGGGTCGAGATCGGCCTGTTTCGCCAGGTCTTCTAGACGTGCGATCTGGGCCGCTTCGCGGGCGGGATCGGACGGGGGAAGGTCGTGCTCGGCCTTGAGGCGGCCGACGGCCTGGGTGTGCTTGAACCGCTCGCCCAGGGTATAGACGAGGATGGCATCAAGGCGGTCGATGCTTTGACGGTGGTTTTTCAGAAGCTCGGCGGCGCGGCTGGAGGCGTCAGTCAACGGGCATTCCTTTCGGTTTGAACAGCGGGTCGCAATAATAGCTGATTTCCAATTCAATTCCGTCGGCCAGTTGCCCGGATTTCAACCTCTCGGGCGAAGGGTGGCGATAGACCGCGTCATTGCCGTCGATGGTGGCGGCCTCGGGGTCTTTCTTGGCGCCCAGCCGTTCGGCCAGCCGGATTGAATCGAGGTTCTTGGGGTCGATATAGCTGACCGCGCCCTCCCATTGCAGGGTGGTGTAGAAATAATGCCGTGCGGCATGGGTCGCCTCGAGCGCGTAGCCCTTTCCGGCCTGATCGGGCCAGATGATCCAGGCCAGCTCGCGTTCGGGCCAGCCGGCCGGAAACCAGCCACCCGCCATGCCGAGGGTCTTTTCGCTGCTCTTGTCGTGGATCATCCACATGCCATAGCCGCGGATGTCCCAATGGCCGATTTCGGCGGCATAAAGCATCCAGGCCTCATAGCGGTTCAGTGGCCCGCCCATGAAACGCGAGCGATAGGAGCTGAACGTCGCCTTGAAATCGGGATAGTCCTGCGGCTCGGGGCCGCGCAGGAACAGGCGCCGGGTTTCCAGGGTGGGGATGGTCATCGGGGGCATCGATCAGGCGGCCTTGTCGCTGGGGTGGCGGAAGATCTGGCAGGGCTTGCCCAGCAGGGTCGTTTCGCGCTCGAAATTGGCGCCAAGCCGGTGCGCCAGGCGGATCGAGCGGATGTTCTGGCGGTCGATATAGGAAATCACCCGGTCCAGCCCCTGATGGCTGGCCCCATAGTGACGCGCGGCGCGCACCGCCTGAAAGGCCAGGTTCTGCCCCTCGAAACCGTCATAGATATGCCAGCCCAGTTCCGGTTCGTCCCAGCCATCGTTCAGGATCATCCCGACCCGGCCCACGACGTCACCGGTTGCGCGATGCTCGATGATCCACATGCCGAAACCGCGCAGCGCCCAATGGCCGATCCCGGCCAGAAACGCGCGCCAACTGTCCCAGCGGTCATGCGGCCCGCCCACAAAGGCGGCGCGGCTGGAGGCGCCGAACCGGGCGAAAGCGTCAAAATCATCTTCATGATAGCCGCGCAGGATCAGGTCCGTTGTGTCGACGACAGGGATCATGCATAGGCCTCGGGCGAGCCGTCGCTGTCGCAATCAAGCGCGAGATCGCCGGGCGAGGGATGCCGGTAAAGCAGATCGACGCCCATTTCGACATTGGTGTAGCTGCGTTCGAACCACGCGCCCATCCGTTCGGCCAGCGCGATGGAGCGGGTGTTTCCCGGCACGATATTGGAGGTCAGCGTGTTGAAGCCCAGATCGCGGTAGGCCCAGTCGCGCACCCGCAACGCCCCCTCGCAAGCCAGGCCGCGCCCCTCGTAGCCTTCAAAGACGACCCAGCCCAGTTCCGGTTCGGGCCAGCCTTCGGGGTTCCAGAGGCCGGTGATGCCGCAGGCTTCGCCGGTGTCCTTGAGTTCCATGGTGAAATAGCCATAGCCGTGCAGCGCCCAATGGCCGATATTGAGCGCGAACCAGCGCCACGCCTTGGGGCGGTCGGGCATCGAGCCAAAGCCCTCGGCGCGCTCCTGATCGGTGAGGAAGGCGGCGAGCGGGTCGAAATCGCGCGCCTCGAACCCGCGCAGGATCATGCGCTCGGTCTCAAGGCGGGGCGGGTCGAGCGTCAGGGTCATGGCAACGTGATCCGATGGGCGCGCGGGGGCGCGGCATGGGGCGATGTGCAGCGGGCGCGACGCGACAGGCGAGAAGGGCGCGTGGGCTGCGCGGTTGCGCTGAGGTATTTTTGCCAAGAAAAAGTCATGGGTTATTTCTTTTTGCCGAAGCCGGACAGGCCGGGCGGCAGGCCCATGCCGCCACCCATGCCACCGGGGAATGCGCCGCCCATTTTCCGGGCGGCCTGTTCGAGCGTCTTCTGGTCCATGCCGGCGGCCATGTCCTCGGGGGTGGCGCCTTTGCCGAACATGCCTTTCATGGCCTGTTTGAGCATCCCGCCCTTGCCCATCTTGCCCATCTTTTTCATCATGTCGCCCATCTGGCGCTGCATCTTGAGCAGGCGGTTGAGTTCCTGCACGTCGAGGCCGGCACCCTTGGCGATGCGTTTCTTGCGGCTGGCCTGCAGGATCTGCGGGTTGGCGCGTTCCTTTTTGGTCATCGACTGGATCAGGGCGATCTGGCGCACGAGGACCTTGTCGTCGAACCCGGCCTCCTGCACCTGTTTGGCCATCTTGCCCATGCCGGGCATCATGCCCATCACGCCTTCCATGCCGCCCATTTTCTGCATCTGTTCCAGCTGCATGCGCAGGTCGTTCATGTTGAACTGACCCTTCTGGAAGCGCTTCATCATGCGCTCGGCCTGTTCGGCCTCGATCGTGTTCTGGGCCTTTTCGACCAGGCTGACGATATCGCCCATGCCAAGGATGCGCCCGGCGATGCGTTCCGGCTCGAACGTCTCGATCGCGTCCATCTTTTCGCCGAGGCCGACAAAGCGGATCGGCTTGCCGGTCACCGCGCGCATCGAGAGCGCGGCGCCACCGCGCCCGTCGCCATCCATGCGCGTCAGGACCACGCCGGTGACGCCGATCTTGGCGTCGAATTCGGTTGCCACGTTGACCGCGTCCTGACCGGTCAGCCCGTCGACCACCAGCAGGGTCTCGCGTGGTTTGGCCACATCGCGCACGGCGGCGGCCTGCGCGATCAGTTCGGCGTCGATATGCAGGCGCCCCGCAGTGTCGAGCATGTAGACGTCATAGCCACCCAGCGACGCCTGTGTCCTGGCGCGTCTGGCGATCTGGACCGGGTCTTCGCCCTTGACGATCGGCAGGGTATCGACGCCGATCTGTTTGCCCAGGATGGCCAGTTGTTCCATCGCGGCGGGGCGGTTCACGTCCAGGGACGCCATCAGCACGCGTTTGCCTTCGCGCTCTTTCAGGCGCTTGGCCAGTTTGGCGGTGGTGGTCGTCTTGCCCGAGCCCTGCAGCCCGACCATCAGGATCGGGGCGGGCGGGTTGTCGATCTTGAGTGCGCCGGGATCACCGTCGCCGGTGAGTGTGGCGACAAGCGCGTCATGCACGATCTTGACGACCTGCTGACCCGGTGTCACCGATTTGGTCACCGACTGGCCGGTCGCCTGTTCCTGCACGCGGGCCACGAAATCGCGCGCCACGGGCAGCGACACATCGGCCTCGAGCAGGGCGACGCGCACCTCGCGCAGGGCGGTCTTGACATCGTCCTCGGAGAGCGCGCCCTGTTTGGTGAGGCGATCAAGGACGCCGGAGAGGCGTTCGGACAGGTTTTCAAACATCTCGCAGGCTCCTTTTATGCCGCTGCCATTTCAAATTCTGGTTGCCCCAACGTAAGAGCGACCGGCCCAAATGCCAATGTCCCCCGTGGGCGCAACGCGCTGACGGAGGGCGATCCCGGCCAGAGGCCATGGGACCGGAAGCATGACAGACTCCCGGAGTTGGGCTGCGTTTAGCGTCGGGCGGTCGTGGTGTCAATATGTGCCGGGGGCATTTGGGCCATTGCGTTTCAGAACATGTTTCACCACATTTCCGCTTGATGTTGAGAATTGCACAGGACCGGGCCGGGGAACACTGCCGATGGACAATTGGGATGAGATCAGGACCGCCTTCAATGTCGCGCGGGTGGGCACCGTCAGCGGCGCGGCCGAGGCGATGGGCGTGCATCATGCCACGGTGATCCGCCATATCGACGCGCTGGAGGGGCGGCTGGGTGTCAGGCTGTTTCAGCGCCATGCGCGCGGCTATACCGCGACCGAGGCCGGTGAGGATCTGTTGCGCGTGGCACAGGCCACGGATGAGCAGTTCAGCCAGTTGGCCGGGCGGATCAAGGGGCGCGGCGATGCGGTGTCGGGGGAGTTGGTGGTGACGTCGCTGGGCGCGTTGGGGCATCTTCTGGTGCCGGCGCTGGCGGCGTTTCAGCGCCTCTACCCGGATCTGAGCGTGCGGTTTCTGACCGGGGCGCGCCTGTTTCGGCTGGAATATGGCGAGGCCCATGTTGCGATCCGCGCCGGGCGCGCGCCCGATCAGCCGGACAATGTGGTTCAGCCCTTTCATCAACTGGACAACGCCCTGTTCGCCAGTGCCGGCTATGTGGCGCAGCATGGCTGCCCCGCTGATCTGTCCGAATATGGAAATCACCGCTTTGTCGGGATGGGCGATCTGAAATCCCGCGCGCCCTTTGCCCGCTGGATGCGCGAGAATATCCCGGCCGAGCGGATCGTGTTCCGCAGTGGCGACGACCATGCCCAGCACCGCGCGATTGCCGAAGGGGTCGGGATCGGGTTCATGTCGCGGCTTCAGGCGGCCGAGTTGGGCGATCTGGTCGAGGTGCATCCCGCGCTGGACGAATGGTGCACGCAATTATGGCTGGTCACGCATATGGACCTGCACCGCACCGCCAAGGTGCAGACCCTGCTGACGTTCCTCAAGGACACGGCAAAGGACTGGGACAGGCGCAGCGGGCCGGGGCATGACAGCACCGCCGGGGAGAGTTAGCGCATGTTGCGTTGAATTGAATTCACCAATCGCCGTGAACGCATTTGCCCTGCGCACGCTGCGGCGCGGCGGCTGGTGAGCGCCTGAATCCTGGCAAACGCAACACGCTCTAGCGCAGTTTCCTGAACACCGTGCCCAGCATGATGCGCATGTCGAAACACAGGTTGCGGTTGTCCTGATAGATCAGGTCAAGGCGCGCCTTGCGGGGCACGCAGGCCCTTGTATAGATCGCCTCGGTTTCTTCGGCGCTCTGGCTGGCGGCGAGCAGCATTTCCTCATGGGCATGGAACCTGGACGAGGCCAGCCCGGTGATGCCGGGCCGGGATCTGAGCACGCGCGCGTAAAGCTCGGGGAATTGCTCGACATATTGGCGCAGCGGCGGGCGCGGCCCGACAAAGCTGATGTCGCCGCGCAGCACGTTCCACAATTGCGGCAGTTCATCCAGACGCGTGCGGCGCAGGAAATGGCCGGTCCTGGTGATCCGGTCCGATTTGTTTCCGCCCGACACGCCGCTGTCGCCGCTTGCGGGTTTCATGCTGCGGAACTTGACCAGGCCAAAGCCCACGGTCGGGGATTTCATCCGCTCGGATATATAAAGCACCGGGCGGCCGTCCTTGATCAGGATGCACAGCGCCACGATCACGATGACGGGCAGCAACAGCAATGACAGGATGACGGCAACCACAAGATCGAAAATGCGTTTTGAGGCTGTCATTTACCCGTATCTCTTCCATTCCGCGATCAGCCTGCGGCGCGTTCAGCAACAGTGAATCGGCCCCCGCGACGTTGCCGATCCGCAGGCAGCACACCTCAAGCCCGGCATCGCGAAAGGGGCGCGCCGCCTGTTCCATCCGCAGCTTCGAGGCGCCATAGGCGTTGAGCGGGGTGCAGGGCGCATCCTCGGCCATTGCGGTGCCGCTGCCCGCGCCATAGACCGCCGATGACGACGCCAGCAGCACCCGGCGCACCCCGAGCGATTGCGCGGCGTCCAGATATGATCGGGCAATGGTGACGTTGTCGTCCATGTCCGCGCCGGTTGCGGGCGTGGTTCCGGCCAGCACGACAAGGCAGGTGATCGCGCCGTTTTCCTCGGACCAGCGCGCCAGAGGGGCGGGGCCGTTGGCCACATTCCAGATGACGTCATTGCCTGACGCCGTGGCCGGGGCGCTGCGGTATTGGGCCGGATCGTTGCGCCAGGCGGCATCGCTTGCGCGCCATGCCCTGAGCACCATGCGCCCGATGCGCCCCGAACTGCCGATGAATAGCGATTTTGCGGTCATGGTCCCCGTTTCACATGTCTGCAAGGCGATGTCGCGCCTGCCGAACGTGACCGGCGCGCGCATAGCCATGCAGATGCGCGCGCGTGAAGTCCATGAAAAAGATCCCGCGCAGGGCGGCGCGCCGCGGAGTAAAGGCCGCGGTCAGGCGGATCGGTCGTGGCGTGCCTTGGCCAGAACGCAGAGCAGTTCGAACATGATCGAAACGCCGACCCATGCGGTGCCGCCCGACGGATCGAAGGGCGGTGACACCTCGACCAGATCGGCCCCGACCAGATTCAGCCCCTCAAGCGCGCGCACCAGTTGCTGCGCCTCGAACGTGGTGAATCCGCCGATTTCCGGCGTGCCGGTGCCGGGCGCATAGGCGGGGTCGATACAGTCGATGTCAAAGCTGACATAGGTGGGCTGATCGCCGACGATGGCACGGGCCTCGTCCATGACCGACGCGACGCCGCGCTCGTTGAACTCTTCTATCTCGATGATCCGCACGCCCTGATCCAATGCCCAGTCGAAATCGGTCACATCATATTTGACGCCGCGAATGCCGATCTGGATGGTGCGCTTGGGATCGAGGTAGCCGCCCTCGATCGCGCGGCGGAACGGGGTGCCGTGGGTATAGCGGCTGTTGCCGAAATAGCTGTCGTTCATGTCGGTATGGGCGTCGAAATGGATCATGCCGACGGGGGCCGCCGCCCCGACCGCGCGCAGGATCGGAAACGAGATCAGGTGATCGCCCCCTGCGGTCATCGGCAAGATGTTCTTTGACACCATGTCGGCATAGAACTCCGTGATCAGGTCCAGCGATTCCATCAGATCAATCGGGTTGATCGGCGAATCCCCCATATCGGCGCAATTCACCAGCGCAAAAGGATTGATGCCGCTGCGCGGATGCGTCGTGCGCACCATGGTCGAGAGGTCACGCAACTGGCGCGGCCCGTGACGCGGCCCCGGCCGGTTCGAGGTGCCACCGTCAAAGGGCACGCCAACGATGCCGATATCCGCGTCCTTTGCCATGTCCTGCGCGAGGTCCACGAAAGGAAGCCGCATGAAGGTGGGCATCCCGGCGAAACGGGGGGTTATCATGCCTGAAATCGGCTGGAATCGGGTATCTTTGGGGGTCATGCGGCTTTCTCGCTATGTGAAACAGGGATGTCGGGCCGGATGTTGCCATGGGTTGAAATATCTATAAACTCGGAAGGATTGTCGCTCAGTTCAAGAAAGTCAGACGTAATGGCCAGCCCGCCCCCCCGGCTCAGCGATATTGATATCAAGCTGTTGCGGATATTCTGCTCGATCGTCGAATGTGGCGGTTTCACGCAGGCGCAGATCGAACTGAACCTCGCCCGCTCGACCATCAGCACGCATATGTCCAATCTGGAGACGCGGCTGGGATTCCGGCTGTGTCGGCGCGGGCGCGGCGGGTTTGCGCTGACCTCGCGGGGGCGGGTGGTCTATGACGCCTCGCGGGCGCTTTTGTCCTCGGTCGAGGGCTATCACGCCCGCATCACGCAACTGCGCGAACAGATCGTCGGGGAAATCACCGTCGGGGTGGTGGACAATATCATCACCAACGCCAATTGCCGCCTGTCCGGCGCGATTGATGAGGCCTATGGCACATCGCAGGATCTGCGCATCATCCTGCGCGTCGCCCAGCCCGATCAGGTCGAGGAACAATTGATCCGTGGCCATTTGCAGATGGCGGTCATTCCGGGGACCGTCACGCGCAAGAATATCTCGCAGAACGTGCTGTTTTCCGAAACGCAGCGTCTTTATTGCGGGCGCGGTCATCCGCTGTTTGACGCCGATCCGGCCGATATCACGCCCGATCTGATTGCCGTGCAGGATTTTGTGCGGCGCGGTTTCGTGTCAACGCTGACGCCCTATTCGTCGATCTTCAAACGCCCGGCGATTGCGGTGTCGCATCAGATGGAGGGGCTGGCCCATTTCGTGCTGAGCGGGCGCTGCCTGGGGTTCCTCCCCGAGGATTACACCCGCTATTGGGTGGATCGCGGTGAGATGCGCGTCCTGCTGCCCGAGCAGATCCAGTTCCAGGTGCCGATCTGCATTGCGCGCGACGAAAGCGTCGAACATTCCCTTGCCGCCAGCCATGTCTATGACATGATCATGCAGGCGCATCAGCAAGATCCCGAAACAGCTTAACGCAGGACGTGAACCGAACAGGTGGCATGGCGCACCACGCGCGCCGCGGTCGAGCCAAGCAGGAAATGCTGAAGGCCGGGTTTATGCGATGCGATCACGATGCAATCCGCGCCTTCATGATGGGCGAAATCGGTGATCGCCCAGCCGGCCCGCCCCGGAATGACGACATAGCGCGCATTTTCCGTGTCCGCGACACGCTCGGCCAGGATGGATTTGACGTGGTTCTCGGCGTCCTGAACCTGGCTGTCGGTGATATACTGGCGCACCGCGCGCGGGATTGGCTCGAGCGCGTGAATGGCGATGATCTCGCCGCCCTCGGCGCGCAGGCTCCGGGCGATGTCCATCGCTCTTGAGCCGACGCCGTGATCCAGCGCCATCGGGACGATGATTTTCCTGTACATGCCGACCCTCTCTATTTCAGGAGCGCACCTATCCCCGGATGTGCCTCAAGGAATTGCGGATGCGCAAGCAGAAACTCGTCCATCGGCGGGATGAAGACAAGCCAGTCGTCGGTTGTCAGCATCTGGACAAAGCCCGGATCGTTCAGCAGGAATTCGGTGAATTCCGGGGTGGCAAGCAGTTGCTTGGCGACCTCGGCGTTGCTGAGGACATTGGCCATGTTGCCCGCCTCGAACAGCATGGCGGGGTTGTCGGTCAGAACCTTGTAGAGATCGGGATAGGCCAGCAGCGTGTTCAGCCGGGAAAACAGCAGATCGGGGTTCAGGATCATCTGATAATAGTCAAAGATCAGCCCCGGCAGCCAGAGCGCGATGATCGGGAACGCCAGCAGCACGACCAGCGCCACCGCCTGAATGGCCAGAAACGGAATGATCGAGCGGTAGATGTCGGACAGCGTGATTTCCTTGGGGGCGACCGCCTTCATGTAGAACAGGTTCAGCCCGTAGGGCGGGGTGATATAGGCCATCTGCATGTTCACCACGTAAAGCACCGCGAACCAGACCGGATCAAACCCCAGAACCTTGATGATCGGCACATAGATCGGCATGCACAGGAACAGGATCGCGATGTCATCCAGAAACATCCCCAGCAGGAAAAAGCTGAGTTGCATGACGATGATCACCACCCACGGATTGACATCCATGCCGGTGATCGTCTCGCGGATGATGGTCGAGGCGCCCAGCCCGCTATAGACCGCGCTGAAGGTGATCGCGCCGATGATGATATAGGCGTTGAACCCCGACAGGCTGAGCGTGCGCAGCAGGCTTTCCTTGAACCCCTCGCGGGTGAACTTGCCCCGGATCACGGCGCTGATCAGTGCGCCGGCCGCCCCGAGGGCCGCCGCCTCGGTTGGTGAGGTGATGCCGGTGAAGATGCAGAACAGCACGCTGAAGATGATCAGGAAGGGCAGGATCAGGAATTTCAACGCGACCAGCTTTTCCTGCATGGTGCCGCGCTGATCGACCGGGATCGGCGGGGCCAGCGCCGGGTTGAGATTGGCGCGGATGGCGATATAGACGATATACATTGTCGCCAGCATCAGCCCCGGCATCAGCCCGGCGGCAAACAGGCGGCCGACGGATTCCTGCGCCACAAAGGCATACATGATCATCATGATGCTGGGCGGAATGAGAAAGCCAAGCGCGCCCCCCGCCTGCACGATGCCCGTCGCCATGCGCTTGTCATAGTTGCGCGCCAGCATCGCCGGGACCGCGATGATCCCCATCGACAGGGTTGCCGCGCTGCTGACGCCGATCATCGCCGCCATAACCGCGCAGATCAGCACCGTCCCCATGCCGAGGCCGCCCCGCATCCGCCCGGACCACAGATAGACCGCATCGAACAGGTCCTTGGCGATCCCCGAATTGTGCAGCACGAACCCCATGAAGATGAACAGCGGAATGGCGATCAGGGTCTTGCCGGATTCAAGCGAGAATTCCTTGAACTGAAACAGCAGCATGTTCACCAGTGCCGGCTGAAAGACCCATGCCGTGATGATGGCGACCGACGCCAGACAGAACGCGATCGGAAAGCCGGTGGCCATCAGGATCAGCATGCTGGAAAACATGAAGATGGTGACGCCCGCCGGGCTGTCGGCGGTCAGCATGTCCAGCCCGCCAAGCGCCGCGATCAGCACCGCATATCCGATGATCCCAAAAGCCAGCAGGCGCAGGGATTTGTTGTCAAAGGCGCGCAACATCAGAGTTTTTCCCCGTAAACGGCAAACCAGAGATTCTGGATGAATGTCGCCGTGCCCTGCAGGAACAGCAGGAAGACCCCGACGACCAGAGCGGCCCGCCACTGATAAAGCGGCTGCGACAAGGTCGAGTTGGACGTTTCACGCCCGGCAATCGCGCTGAGCGCATCCAGGCTGATCAGCTTCAGGAAGGTCACGAACAGGATCAGAAAGAAGATGAATGTCAGCGAATCCATCACCGCCTGCGTGCGCGGCGGCCATTTGTCATAAAACAGATCCATGCTGACATGTTCGTTGCACAGCAGCGTATAGGCCCCGGCCCAGATCATGTAGAGCCCGAATGTCATCTTGCTGATTTCAAAGGCCCAAGTGGTCGGGTTGTCAAAGAAATGCCGGGAAACCGCCTCCCACAGCATGATGGCGCCGAACACCAGCGCCAGCAGCGCCACGCCATAGGCGATGAAACGGTTGAGGGTCGAAATGGACTGAACCGCTGATTTCAGAAAAGGCCTGAGCTGTTGCACCGTCGCTCTCCCGTTGCAACCGGCCAGAGGGGGGATGTCCCCTCTGGCCGGCCATGTGTGCGCTGTTGCGCGGGTGGGTCAGAGACGACCGGCCGCCTTGGCGTTTTCCTTGATGATCTCGACCGCCCTGGCGTTGGCGGGCGATTTCTTGGCTTCTTCCTCCCAGACCTTGACGGCGGCCTGGGTCATGATGCGCATGTCCTCTTCCGAGAAGGAGGTGGTGGTGTTCTTGAACAGGGTCTCGATGGTCTTGGCATCCTGTTCGGTGATCCAGTCATAATATCCGCTGCGCATGTCATCGGCTGCGGCCTGCATGATCGCTTGCAGATCCTCGGGCATCGCGTTCCAGACATCCGGGTTGATCACCAGGGCATCAACAATCGGGTCCAGCACCGGCGTGGTGTTGAAAAAGCGCGCGCCCTCGTAATATTTGGTTTCCTGGTATTCGAAGGCCGACCCGTAAAGCACGCCGTCGATCTGGCCGGTGGTCAGCGCCAGATAGATATCCTCGGGCGGCATCGAGACGGTCTGCACGCCCACTTCGGCCAGCATCTTGGCGCTGGCACCCACGGCGCGGATCTTCATGCTGCGCATGTCTTCCAGGCTATTGATCGGGCGTTTGCTGAGGAAATGATAGGGTGCGGCCCAGACCGGGCCAAGATAGGTCACGCCGTTATTGCCGTATTCCTCGGCGACGATCTCTTTCAGGCCAAGGTCAAAGAAGATGGTGTTCGCCTCTTCGACCGAGGTCCACGCCACCGGCATCCCGGCCTCGATCGCACCGATCGCGGTTTCGGTGAACAGATGCCCGATGCCGCGCCCCATGTCGACGGTGCCGGTCTTGACGGCGTTCAGGATCTGGCTGGTCGGCACCAGTTCCCCGCCCGAGAAGGTCTGGACCTCGATGCGCCCGCCGCTTTCGGCTTTCACGGTTTCGGCGAATTTGGTTTCGGCGTCCAGCATGGCAGAGGGGTAGTAGCTTTGCATTTTCAGCTTGAATTCGGCCTCGGCGAAGGCGGGCAGCGCGCTCAGCGACAGCGCAAGGGCCGTGGCGGTGATCTTGAACAGGGTCATGGTGAGGTCTCCGGCTGTTGGGTATGAATGAAGTGTCGCACAGATGTGTGAAAGGTCAGATACGCGCCGCTTGCGTCTGTTGCGCAATCAGGGCGGCGTCGGGAAAATGCGAAGGCAGGCCGCATGGATCGGGTGTGGTTCGAGTGCTGTTTCTCCGCGTGACGCTCTCCTTCTCGGGGGTAGTCTGCCTCACTCAATCACTTTGTTTAACTTTGATGTTTGAAACTTTACTTCGGTAAACTCGAACCATTGATGCGCGATGGCGCGCGGATTGGTCCCGCCTGTTCGCACGGCCCTTGCGGCGCGCGGTCAAGGCGGTGATTCTCATCCGTCAGTATTGGTTACATGGCCGGTCCTGAATATCCCCCTGATGGGAGCGGGGGCGCACAAAGATCGCGGCGGCCCGCGCGGGGCAGCCGTCTGAATTGAGTATTTGTGCAAAGAAGAAGGGCGGCAGGGGGGCGGGCGTTCCTGCACTGAAGTTGCGGTGAAGCGCCTCAGCCGCGCCCGATATAGGGCATCGTGGTGGCCATCACCGTCATGGAGAGCACATTTGCCTCGGCCGGCAGGCTGGCCATATGCAGCACCGAGCGGGCGGCGTCGCGCACATCCATCACCGGCATGTCGGGGTTCTGCGCCTTGAGACCGGCGACAAGATCGGTTTCGGCATTGCCGATGTCGATCTGCCCGCAGGCGATGCCATGGGGGCGCCCGTCAAGGGCCAGGCTGCGGGTCATGCCGGTGATGGCGTGTTTGGTCGTGGTATAGCAGATCGTGCCGGGGCGCGGGCTGTGGGAAGCGATCGAGCCGTTGTTGATGATGCGCCCGCCCTCGGGGGATTGCGCACGCATCTGCGCGAAGGCAAGTCGGGCGGCGATGAACATGCCGCGCAGATTGACGGCGACCACCTGATCGAAGGCGGCGATGTCGATCATGTCGATATCGCCCACCGGGCCGAAAACCCCGGCATTGTTGAACAGCACATCAAGGCGGCCCGCCTTGTCGGTGAAGCGCGAGAACGCGGCGCGCATCGCCGCCGCGTCGGTCACGTCGCAGGGCAGGGCAACGGCGTTGGCATGTCGATCGGCCAGCGCGGCAAGGCGATCGGCGCGGCGCGCGATGAGGCCGACCCGCCAGCCCGCATCGAGGAATTCCTCCGCGGTGGCGTGGCCGATGCCGGAACTCGCCCCGGTGATCAGGATGGTTTTCATGTCTCGGCCTCAAGGGTCAGGGGGGCGGGGGCGGTTTTCAGATCGTCGATGCGCAGCGCATGGGTGGGTTTGGACAGGCGGTTGCGCACGATCCAGTGCAGGCGGGTTTCGGCGCGGGTGATCGCCACATAGGTCAGGCGTTTCCACAGCGGCTGTCCTGCCTCGATCCGGCCCATGCGCGAGGCGGCGTAGAGATCCGGCGCAAAGACCTGCACCTGGTCCCATTGGCTGCCCTGGGCCTTGTGGATGGTCACGGCCGCGCCGTGCAGAAAGGTCGCGCCCATGGTGGCGGCAAAGGGGATGAAGGGTTCCTCTTCGTCGGGTTTTTCGATCTTGACGATGCTGGCGGCGCTGACCTGCGGGTCTTCGGCGCCGATGACATGCAGGCGCGAAAACCCCGGGCGTGTGCCGGGGCCGAGGAAAATCACCTGTGCGCCCTTGATCAGGCCGCGCGCCTCGAGATCGAGCCGTTTCTTGCGGTGTTTGAGCGGCAGTTCGATCCCGTCGCAGATCAGCGGCTCGCCTTCCAGGAGGGCGGTGTCGGGCGCGCCGTGAACCGCGCGAAAGGCGTTGATCAGGCGGATGCGGGTGGCGTTGCGCCAGACCAGAACCGGGCTGCGCGCCATCAGATCGACCTCGACCCGCTGGGACCACAGCACGCGGTCGTCGCTGCGCGCCTTGTCCTGGACCATCTGTTCAAACGTGTGAAAATCCAGCTGCGGATCGGCCAGCGCATGGGCGAGATCGAGAATGGGATTGTCGGCATCCTGACGGTGCACCCGGTGCAGGATCAGCTTTGACGCCTCGGGCAGCGTGTCGAATACCATGGTGCCCGACTGCCCGACCGGGGCAAGCTGCGCCGGGTCACCAAACAGGATCAGCGTGGGAAAGATATCCTGCAAATCGGCCATCTGGCGGTCATCCAGCATCGAGGCCTCATCGACGAACCCGATGTCGAGCGGCTCTTCGCGGCGCTTCCAGCCGGTGATGAAATCGCTGCCGCGCAGACCGGCGGCGGCCAATGCGCCGGGGATGGATTTGTTGGACTGGTAAAAGGCGAATGCGCGATCCAGCGCCAGTTCGGTCAGGCCTTCGATTTCGGGGCGCTCGCCATTGCCGGCCAGCCATTCGGCGATTCTCTCGTATTCGGGGTCATAGACCGGGGTATAGAGGATGCGGTGGATCGTGGTCGCGGGCACGCCGCGCATCCGCAGCACGCTGGCGGCCTTGTTGGTGGGGGCCAGAATGGCGAGGGTGCGCCGGTCCTTGCGCGCGCGCCCCTCGTAATCGCCGGAGACCACATCGACACCGGCCTCTTGCAGGGCGTGATACAGTTGCGCCAGCAGCAGGGTCTTGCCCGAACCGGCCTTGCCGACAACGGCCACGACGCGCGTATCGTCGCCGCGCGCCGGGGTCAGCAGGGATTGATCCAGATCGACACCCGCATTGCGCAGCACCTCGGTGATGCGGTCATGGGCTTCGGCCTGATCGTCAGAATAGGACAGGGCGGTATTTGACATGGCGCGACACTATAGGCGGGGGCCAAGGGGGGCCAGCGAAAGGTGATGTCTTGGCGGTGGCGGTTGGCCCTTGGCCCCGGATCAGGTCCGCGACAGGCGCGGCTCAGATCGTCTGGTCATATTCGCCCACGGATGGCTCGGTGCGGATCACGGCATCGAGATCGGCAAAGATCGCGCGCATCTCGGCCTCGCTCTGGCTGCTTTCACAGACCACGACCAGATTGGGGGTGTTGCTGGAGGCGCGCACCAGTCCCCAGCTTCCGTTGTCCAGAATGACCCGCGCGCCGTTGACGGTGACCACCTGCGCGATCGCGCGGCCCGCCAGCGTCTGACCGGCCTCATGGCGCGCGACCAGTTTGGCGACAAGGCGCTCGAGCACATCGTATTTTTCGGTATCCGCGCAATAGGGCGACATGGTTGGCGTGGCCCATGTCATCGGCAGCGCGCGGCGCAGGTCGGACATCTTCATATCGGGATTGCGGTCCATCAGCTTGCAGATCTCGACCGCGACGCGCATCCCGCAATCATAGCCGCGCCCCACCGGTTCGGCGAGGAAGTAATGCCCGGATTTTTCGAACCCCGCCAGGGCGCCGATCTCCTTGACGCGGCGTTTCATGTGGCTGTGGCCGGTCTTCCAGTAATCCGCCTTGGCCCCCAGGGCGCGCAACTCGGGGTCCGAGGCAAACAGGCCGGTGGATTTCACATCCGCCACAAAGGTGGAGCCGGGGTAAAGCTTGCTGAGGTCGCGCGCCATGATGACGCCCACCTTGTCGGCGAAGATCTCTTCTCCCTCGTCGTCGACCACGCCGCAGCGGTCGCCGTCGCCGTCAAACCCGAGCGCGAAATCCGCGCCCGACGCGCGCACCGATGCCGACATGTCATGCAGCATTTCCATCGCTTCGGGGTTCGGGTTGTAATGCGGGAATGTGTAGTCCAGCCGGTTGTGGCTGGGCACGACCTCGACCCCGATGCGTTCGAACAATTCGGGCGCAAAGGCCGATGCGGTGCCGTTGCCCGTGGCGCAGACCACCTTGAGCTTGCGGGTCATGCGGAAATCGCCGACCAGATCGTCAAGATAGGCCTCGCGCACGCCATGGACGAATTCATATCCGCCCCCGGGGCGCGCCTGACCCTCGCCGTTCAGCACGATGTCGCGCAATTCGTTCATCTCGTCGGGGCCATGGGTGAGGGGGCGTTCAAACCCCATTTTCACCCCGGTCCAGCCATTGGGATTATGCGACGCGGTCACCATCGCGACGGCAGGCGCGTCCAGGTGGAACTGGGCAAAATAGGCCATCGGGGACAGGGCAGGGCCGATGTCGCGCACATGGATCCCGGCCTGCATCAGGCCCAGCATCAGCGCGTTCTTGATCGACAGCGAATAGTCGCGGTAATCATTGCCGACCGCGATCACGGGCGCAATGCCGCGCCGGTGCATCTGCGTGCCAAGGCCCAGGCCAAGCGCGGTGATGCCCGGCAGGTTGATGGCGTCGGGATATTTCCAGCGGGCGTCATATTCCCGAAACCCGGTGGGCACGATCATCGCGTCGCGCAGGAATTCCCATGTGTTCTGGGTCACGGTCGGGGCGGGTCGGGTCATGTCGCGCACTCACTTTTCAAGGCGTATCGGGTCGGATTTGGCAAGACGGTCAAACGCCATCAGACTGTCGATCAGCGCCCCCATCCGCGCCAGCGGGATCATGTTCGGCCCGTCCGAGGGCGCGCTGTCGGGATCTTCGTGGGTTTCGATGAACACCGCCGCCACGCCCAGGGCCACCGCCGCGCGCGCCATCACCGGCGCGAATTCACGCTGCCCGCCTGAGGATCCGCCCATGCCGCCGGGTTGCTGCACCGAATGGGTGGCGTCCATGACCACGGGGTATCCGGTGGCGGCCATCTGGGGCAGGGCGCGCATGTCGGCGACCAGCGTGTTATAGCCGAATGAGGTTCCCCGCTCGGTCAGCAGGATGTTGGTGTTGCCGGTGCTTTCGATCTTCGAGATCACGTTGGGCATGTCCCAGGGCGCCAGAAACTGGCCCTTCTTGACATTGATCACCGCGCCGGTTTCGCCTGCGGCCACCAGCAGATCGGTCTGACGGCACAGGAAGGCGGGGATTTGCAGCACGTCGCACACCTGGGCCACCGGCGCGCATTGCTCGGGCAGGTGCACATCGGTCAGGACCGGCACATCCAGCGTATCACGCACGGTGCGCATGACCCTGAGCCCGCCCTCGATCCCGAGGCCGCGCTTGCCCGACAGCGACGTGCGGTTGGCCTTGTCGAACGAGCCCTTGAAAATGAACTGCGCGCCCGCTTTCGCGCAGATGTCGCGCATGGCCGTGGCGATCATCAGCGCATGTTCGGCGCTTTCCAGTTGGCAGGGGCCGGCGATGATGGTCAGGGGCCGGTCGTTGCCGACGCCGAGCCCGGAAAAAGAGACGGTTTTCATGTCAGGAGGATACCTGTTCTCGGAGGATGGAGGCCGTCAGCGACGCCATCAGGTAGATGCCCGCAAAGACCAGGAAGGCCAGAATGGTGTTCTCGAATGACCGCGGATATGACGAATCCTGCGAGGCGACCGGGCGCACGCTGACGGTGAGATAGCGCACCTGCTTGTTGGCCTCGATCTGGCTGAGCCGCTTGTTTTCCAGCGCCGATTGCAGGACCAGATCCGCCGTGGCCAGATCGGCCTGCGCCATCTGGATTTCCGCCGTCTGCGACGCCAGCGAGGTCTGCCCCACCGCCGCCTGCGTGAGGCGCGAATTCTGCTTGTCCAGTTCGATCTGAAGCACCGCGATTTCGCTGGTGAGGGCCTGCACCTTGGCGCGGTTGGGGCGGGCATTGTTCATCTGCGTGTTCAGCGCCAGCTGTTTTTCCTGCAATTGCAGTTCCACATTGCCGATCAACTGGCGGATATTGGCGATCTCGCCCTCGGGGTCCAGAACGCTGTTTTCCTGTAGCTTCACCATGCGTTCCTGCGCGGCGCGGCGTTCGGCCTTGGCCTGTTCCAGGCTTTCGGTGGCGGTCTGAACCGCATCGCGCCGCTTGCGCTGGCTGAGGGCATCGACGTTTTCCTCGGCATATTCGATCAGCTTTCTGGAGAACACCGCGCTTGTCTCGGGGTTGGCGCTGGACACTTCCATGCGCAGCACGCCCTCGGTGGGATCATAGCCGATCTTCACGGTTTTCTTGTATAGCTTATAGGCCTTTTCATTGCTGGCATCCGGGTCCAGCCGCTGGATCGGGTCGATCCGCAACTGGCTGAAATGTTCGCGAAAGCCGACATCGGCGTCCAGACGCAGCATCGCCTCCTTGGACAGAAGATAGGATTGCGTCGCGATGGCGTCCTGCCCGGTCGAGAATTGCGCAGGCAACAGCGCGCCCAGCCCGCCGCCGCCACCGCCACTGCCACCATCGGCGGACAGGATCAGGAATTCGGATTTGGTCGAATACATCGGCGTTGCCACCGCATAGTAATAATATCCCGCCACCAGCGTGGGCAGCAGGACAAACGCCGCCAACCGCGACATGAGCAGAACCAGCTTGCGGCGGCGGCGCTTGCCGATGTCGCGCTGGATGCGCATGATTTCCTCGCCGCGCCGCTCGGCCGGGCTGAGATCGGTCGAGGGCAGGGTCTGGGGTCTGACGGGAATGGTCTGGGGCAATTGCACCTTGGGCGGGCCCAGATCGCGGCCCTGCGCGCCCGCCAGGGGCGGTGCGCCATCGCCGCCATCACCACCATCGCCGTGATTGGACGTGACCAGTTCAAGGATATTGGCGCGCTGGAACGGGTCGATCCCCTTGGCGCGCAACAGGCGCACGGCATCGAAATCGGAGGTGGGCGCCAGACCGTTTTTCTGCGCCACGCGGCGCGCCATGCGCAATTGCCGCCCGGTCAGGCCCTCATGGCGGATTTCGTCGATGCTCTGCCCGGTGGCGACCTCGCGGGGCGAGGTGACCTCGCCGTGGCGCGGGGCGGTGTCGACGGGATCGGCGACAGGCGCCGAGGGCTGATAGGGGTTATGCTGCGCGCCGCCTGCTGCAACAGGGCGCGCGTCCGACCGGGGGGTGTCGGGCTGTGCATCGGACTGGGGGCCGCCGGTGCGGCGGATGCGGAATTTTCTAGCCTTGGGTTTCGTAGTCATAAAGCTGCTTTGCCTCTTCCAAGGTGTCAAACATATACAATTGCCCGCCCATCAGCACCGCCGCCGAGGTTGCGAATTTCTCAAGCGTCTTGGCCTGATGCGACACGATCACGACCGTGGTGGTGCGCAGCCGCTCTTTCAGGATCTCACCGGCCTTGCGGTTGAATTCAACGTCGGTCGAACTGGGCATCCCCTCGTCAATCAGATAGATGTCGAAATCCAGCGCCAGCATCAATGCAAAGGTGAAGCGCGCCTTCATCCCCGCCGAATAGGTGCCAAGCGGCTGGTCGAAATATTCCCCCAGATTGCACATCCAGCGGCAGAACGCCTCGACATAATCGGGGTCCAGCCCATAAAGACGCGCGATATAGCGGCTGTTTTCCATCGCCGAAATCTTGGGGATCACCCCCCCCATGAAGCCCAGCGGAAACGAGATGCGGCACCCGCGCCGGATTTCGCCCTCATCGGGTTTTTCAAGGCCCGCCATCATGTTGATCAACGTCGTCTTGCCGGTGCCGTTGGGGGCCAGAATGCCCATGCTGCGGCCCAGTTCGACCCGGAACGAGACCTGATCAAGAATGACCTTGCGCTGGGTCCCGGTCCAGAACGATTTGCTGACATTTTCAAATTCGAGCATCTACCGGCTCCGTTTTACCGCTCTGGTGGCCCTCTTCGACGGGGCTTTGTTCACGCATCGTTACCGCACATGACCCCATTATGACGGATCACTGCGCTTATATACAGCATAACAAGGCGAAATTATGCTCCTGAACGAAAAAAACCGGCGCCGATGCGCCGGTTTTGATCTGCTTTCGGCATGGCCGCCCCCGGTCCCTGTCCGATGCTGTGGGCGTTTTGTGTTCATTCCGTGAACCGGATGGAACGCAAGACGCATCAGTATTCCTGCTTTTCAACGCGCAGCAGCTTGCCGACGACGATCGAGATGAGGGCCGCAAAGAAGCTGAACAGCGCGCCCATTTTCGCCGCGTCCTGCACCGGCCCGGCGTCAAACGCGACCGAGGCCACGAACAGCGACACGGTAAAGCCGATGGCGGCAACGCAGCCGATCACCACCAGATCAATGATGCGCATCCCCAGCGGAATCCCCAGACCCAGCGGGCGCGCGGCGATCCAGCCAAACAGCAGGATGCCCACCGGCTTGCCGATGAGAAGCCCCGCCAGAACCAGCCATGTCGCATCCCCGATCGACGAAAACTCGACCCCCGCGTTGAGCAGCCCAAAGAAGAACAGCACGATCTCGACCGGATGTTTCAGGGCGTGCTCCATCACGTTCAGCAGATCCTTGAGGTATTTCTCGGCCTCGCTGAACAGGCCGAACGCGCGGTCGGCATGGGGGATGGTCGGCACGATGGGCAGCAGCCCGAGCGCGGGATGCAGCCCCGAACGCATGAAGCCATACCAGCTGAGACAGCCCGCCAACGCATAGGGCCAAAAGCTGAGGGTGTGACGGACCCATGTGGATCTGGGGCGGTCCTGATTGCCCCGGTCCATCTGGCGCGGCAGCCAGTTGAAGATGAGGAACACCCCTATCGCCGCCGCCGCCGAAAGCAACAGCCAGATCGGCGCCAGATCGCCGCTGGGATAGAAGATCGCCAGAATGATCAGCCCCGCCGCATCGTCGGCAATGGCCAGCAGCAACAGGAACCGCACCGCCGGGTGCCCCGCGCCGAAGACCAGCCGCCCGACCAGATAGCTGAACGCGATATCCGTCGCCGTGGGGATGGCCCAACCGTTTGAAACCGCTGCATATGTGTCCGATCCCATGATCAGGGCCAGACCCAGATAGACCGCGATCGGTCCGAACATGCCCCCGGCCGTGGCAAAGAGCGGCGTCGCCGCCTTCTTGCCGCGCAGGCTGCCGTTGCGCAGCACCACGGCCTCCCAGACTTCCTTGGCGGCGATGGCAAAGAACATCGCCATCAGGATGTCATTGACCAGGTAATGCAGTGTCAGCGTGCGATACCCGTCATGCAGATGCCCGATCGGCGCATGATCCCAGATCACGAAATCGACAAAATGGTGATAGCTGTCGGGGTTCGTGTTGGCCCAGATCAACGCGGTAATCGCGCCGAGAATCAACAGAAGAGAGTATTCGGCGACGAAATTCCAGACGCGATACATATGTCCCCCACAGTCGGTTTTTCTACCATATCCGCGCAGAATTAGGACATTTGGCCAAACCCCGCAACCGGCCGCTGGCCGGGTGCGACATCACGCGGCCTCAGGCAGGGCTCAGGCAGGGCGGGTCAGGCGAGGGCCTGCCATGCCAGACCGGCCAGAATCGCGCCTGAAATGGCAAAGGTGGCATAGGCGGCAAAGACGCGCGGCTTGACCAGTGCCCAGACCGCGATCGCCGCCGGGATGCAACTGACGCCGCCCGCGATGACAAAGGACATGGCCGCGCCCTGGCTCATTCCCTGGGTCAGCAGCGCGTCGATCAGCGGCACGGCGGCATAGCCGTTCAGATAGGCCGGTGCACCGACAAGCGCGCCCAGCAGGATCGGCGTCACCCCGTCGCCGCCCAGAACGCGGCCCACGGCATCGGCGGGGATATATTCCATCATCAGCGCCTGAAGCACATAGGCCAGCGCCAGCCATTTGGTCAGGAAAACGGCGTTCTCGATGCTGACGGCGCGGAATGTCTCGCGCCGCTCAGGGGCGTTCCAGAAGGCCCATTGCGGTTTGCCCTGATAGGTTTTCCTGCTGCCGCAACAGCCGCCGCTATGCGGTCTGGCGCGCAGCGGGTCGGCAAAGATCGCGCTGCGCGCCGCCAGCGCGGTGATCGCGCCCCCGCCCATGCCGATTGCCACCGCCGCCACTGCCTTGGCCACCGCAAAGTCCCAGCCGAGTGTGCCCGACGTGATCAGGAACATCGCCGGGTCCATCAGCGGCGAGGCCAGCCAGAACGCCATGACCGCCCCCAAGGGCGCCCCGAGCGCCAGCATGGCGGCGATGAAGGGAATGACCTCGCAACTGCAAAACGGCGACAGCCCGCCCAACAGCGCGGCCATCACGATCATGCGGGCCTGATTGCCCTGAAAGGCCCGCGCCAGCACCGTCTCGGCCCCCGTCGCCTTGAGATAGGCGACCGCCATGACCGCAAAGGCGATGAACGGCGCGGTATGCAAAAGCGAGGACAGCCCGAATTGCACCGACGGGATGAATTGCGGCCAATCCAGCAGCGCCACCAGCACCAGCGTCAGCGCCAGCGTGCCCCATGCCGGATCGAACCAGCGCTTTGCGGGACCGTGGGAATGTGTGGTGTCAGCCATGATCGTGATCCTCGCAGGGGGTGATGGTATCGGCGCAGCATTCCCGCAGCAGGAATTCCGAAAGGTGTTTCAATTCGTCATAGGCAACCGCCGCGCACAGGATGCTGCGCCCTTGCTTGCGTTGCGTGACCAGCCCGGCCTGCGCCAGGATCTTCATGTGATGGGTCAGGGTCGATCCGCTGACGCCCGCGCGCGCGCCCAACTCGCCGATGCGCAGCCCGTCAGGGCCGGCCCGCACCAGCGCGCGCAGCACGGCAAGGCGCTGTTCACTGCCAAGCGCGGCAAAGGTCGAGGCGGTCAGCGCCAGATCAAGGTCAGGGGCGGGCGATTGTTTCATGATTCTCGAAATATTGAAAAGGCGCCGCTGATGCAATCATATTTCTAGAATTATGGAAATAAATTTCCATTGAACCGGCATGGCGGCTATTTGAGGCATTGCGGGGGCCGGGGGATGTTCCAACTTGCCCCGGAAACGACTAAGGATTCGGGCATGGCCGATCTGATCCATGATATCGCCGATTGCACCCTCTGCGCCGCGCGTTTCGCCGCCACGCAGACGGCGCACGCGCCGCGCCCGGTGGTGTGGTTTCGCCCCGAGGCGCGGATACTGATCGCGGGGCAGGCGCCGGGGATGCGGGTGCATCTTTCGGGCCGGCCGTTCGACGATCCGTCAGGCGCGCGGCTGCGCGACTGGCTGGGCATGGACGAGGCCACGTTCTATGACCGCACGCGCGTGGCGATCGTGCCGATGGCGTTCTGTTTTCCGGGCTATGACGCCAAGGGATCAGACCTGCCGCCGCCTGCGATCTGCGCGAAGACATGGCACGCGCGGGTAATGGCCTCGCTGGGCCAGCTGCGCCTGACGGTGCTGGTGGGGGGCTATGCGCAGCGCTATCACCTGCACACCCGACGCAGCGTAAGCGACACCGTGCGCGACTGGCGCACCCATGCCCCCGGTATATTTCCTTTGCCACATCCCTCGTGGCGCAATACCAGCTGGCTGAAAAAGAACCCGTGGTTCGAGGCCGATCTTCTGCCCGAATTGCGCAACAAGGTGCAAGAGGTGCTGACATGACGCAACCGACCCGGCTGGACATCGCACATGCCGCGATGCAGGCCGCCCCCGATGATGGCGCGGCGCGCCTGCGCTTTTACGAGGCGCTCTCGGAGGGTGAAATCGTGCTCTTGCTTGAGCGCGAGGCCGAGGGCGATCAGATCAGCCCGCGCAGCTTTGACGTCGAGGGCTGTGAATATGTGCTGGCCTTTGACAGCGAGGCGCGGCTGGCGCAGTTCGCGCAGGGCGTTGTGCCCCATGCGATGATGCCGGGGCGGGTTCTGATTGCCATGCTTGAGGGCAGCGGCGCGGGCCTGGGCGTCAATCTGGACGTGGCCCCGTCCTCGATCCTGATCCCGCCCGAGGCCGTGGCCTGGCTGGCCGGGGTTCTGGCCGATGGCCCGCAGGGGACCGAGGCGCGGGTCAGCGCCTTTCGCAAACCCACCGGCCTGCCCGAATCCCTGCTGCGCGCATTGGACGGACGGCTGGCGCGCGCGGCGGGTTTGGCCCATAGCGCCTATCTGGTCGGCGTCACCTATGAGGGCGGGCAGGCGGGGCATATGCTGGGATTTGTCGACGCGCTGCCCGATGCAGAGGGCGCGTTGGCGCGCGCGGTGTCCGAGGCGCTCAAGTTTTCGGGGATCGAGGCGGGGTTGCTGGATGTCAGCTTTTTCGCCTCCCAGGACACCGCCGCCGCGCATCTGGCGCGCCATGGGCTGCGCTTTGATCTGCCCGCGCCGCCCCGGGCCGACGCGCCGCGCGCGGCCCCCGGCTCAGACCCCGGAAAGCCGCCGATCCTGCGATGAAGCCTGCCGGTCTGCCGGTCGCACCCCTGCGCGGCGGCCGTCTCAATAGCCGCGTGAGCGATCCACAAGGTGCAACAACGGCTCACCCGCCACAGCGCGGCGAAGATTTTCCGCGACCACCTTCGATGCGGTCGGCGGGCGGGTGTCCGAGGCCACATGCGGCGTCACGGTGACGCGCGGATGCGCCCAGTAGGGATGCGCCGGGTCCAGCGGCTCGGCGCGGAACACGTCCAGCGTGGCATGGCCGATATGGCCTGAATCAAGGGCCGCCAACAGCGCGTCATCGTCGATCAGCGGCCCGCGCCCCGGATTGAGCAGCACCGCACCCGCCGGCAGTTGCGCCAGCCGCTCGGCGTTGATCAGCGTATCGGTCTCGGGCGTCAGCGGCAGCAGCAGCACCAGGATCTGCGCCGTGGCCAGGGCCTTGCGCAACCCGTCCTCACCGCTGAGGCAGGTGATGCCGGGCACCGATTTCTGCGAGCGGCTCCAGCCGGTCACATCAAAGCCCAGATGCGCCAGATGCTGCGCACAATCCAGCCCGAGCGCGCCCAGTCCCAGGATCGTCACCGGGCGGTCCTGCGCCAGCGGGATATTGACCAGCCGCCATTCCCCGTCCTGAAGGAACCTGTCCATTTCCAGGTGATGGCGCAGCGTATAGCCGACTACCCATTCGCGCATCCCCTGCGTCAGCCCGTCATCCACCATGCGGGTCAGCGGCACGCGCAGCGTATCGTTGCCGATGATCCCCTCGACGCCGGCCCACAAGTTCATCACCGCCTTGAGACGGGTATAGGGCGCGAAATCCTTGAGCGTGCTGTTGGAGGCATAGACGATATAATCCACCTCTTCGGGGGGCATCTCATCGCTGAGGTTGAAGTCAAGGCCCTGTTCGGCAAAGGCGGCGCGCAAGAGGGGCTCGTAGGTGGTCCAACGCTTGGGATTGGCCGCATACAGGACATTGATCGTCATTCTGGAATTTACCTCGGTTTATGGACATGGGCACTTTGCACCATGCCAAAACCGATCAGCAGTATCAACATGGCAGAGCCGCCGTAACTGACCAGAGGAAGCGGCACGCCCACGACGGGCGCAAGCCCCATCACCATGGACATGTTCACGGCAAAGAACAAAAAGAACGTCGCCGCGATCCCCAGCGTCAGCAGCGATGAGAACCGGTCCTTGTAGCTGAGGGCGGCGGCGATGCAGAAGACCACGATCAGCGCATATAGCCCCAGCAGCGAAATCGCCCCCAGAAACCCGAATTCCTCGGCCAGGGTGGTAAAGATGAAATCGGTATGCTTTTCCGGCAGGAAGTTCAGCCGCGATTGCGTGCCCTGCATGAAACCCCGCCCGGTCCAGCCCCCGGACCCCAGGGCGATCTTGGACTGGGTGATGTGATATCCCGCGCCCAGCGGGTCGGTCGAGGGGTCCAGAAACGTGTCGATCCGGCGATACTGATAGTTGGCCAGCAACTGCCAGCCGGTGCCCCGGCTCTGGAATACCGCGGTGACCAGCCCGATCCCCGAGGCCAGAACGGCGGCGAAATAGGCCCAATGCACCCCGGCCAGGAACATCATCACCCCCCCCGTTGCGATCAGCAGGATCGACGTGCCCAGATCGGGCTGCGTCAGCACCAGGTAAACCGGCATCAGGATCAGCAGCACCGGCAACAGCACCCAGAACGGCCGCGAAGTCTTGGCCGTAGGCAGCCAGTCGTAATAGGTGGCCAGCACCATCACCAGAGCGATTTTCATCAGTTCCGAGGGTTGCAGACGGATCACGCCCAGATCGATCCAGCGCTGCGCGCCCATGCCGACGGTGCCAAAGAATTCAACCCCGACCAGCAGCGCCAGCGACACGGCATAGGCCAGCCCGGCAATGTTGCGCCAGAACCAGATCGGAATCATCCCCACGAACAGCATCAGCGCGAAACCGACGCCAAAGCGTTTCAACTGCGCCGAGGCCCATGGGTCCATCGACCCGCCGGCAACCGAATAGAGCATGAGAAAGCCGATACCGGCAACCGTGGCCAGCAGGATCGCCAGCGGCCAGTTCAGATAGAGGATCTTGCGCAGCCCCGATGGCGTGCTCCTGACGGTATATTCCAGATAGCTCATGCGCGGTCGCTCGTCTCGCCCTGCGGTGCCGGGCGTTCGCGGCGCAGCCGTTCCTGAAGCGCGCGGATGCGGGCGCGGTCCTTGGCCGGATAGGCGTCCAGCGGCGGGTCTTCTCCGTATAGCGCCTGAAGCGTGATGTCGCGCGCGATCGGCGCCGCCGCGGTCGAGCCGCCTCCGCCATGCTCGACCAGGACCGCCACGGCATATTTCGGCGCATCGACCGGCGCGAAATCGACAAACAGCGCGTGATCGCGCCGCCGCCAGGGCAGGTCACTGTTACTTCGCACGCCTTGCGCGCGTTCGGCGGCGGTGATGTTGCGCACCTGGCTGGTGCCGGTCTTGCCGGCCATGCGGAACGCGTCGGTAAGGATCCGGCTGCCATAGGCCGTGCCGCGCCGGTTGTTGGTCACGGCGGTCATCGCCTTGCGGATGTGGCGCAGGTGGTTTTCGTTCAGGCCCAGATCCTCGCCATGGCCGCTGGGGGTTTCGACGCCGTCGATGGATTTGACCAGACGCGGCGTCACCGCGCGCCCGGTGGCCAGCCGCGCGGTCATTACCGCCAGTTGCATCGGCGAGGCCAGGACGAACCCCTGCCCGATGGCCGAGTTGACGCTGTCCCCGATCACCCAGTCGCTGCCCTTGGTTTCGCGTTTCCACGCCTTGGTCGGCATCAGCCCCTCGGCGACGCCGGTCATCGGCAGGTCATGGGTCACGCCCAGACCCAGACGCCGGGCCATTTCGCTGATGTTCTCGATGCCGGTGCGCATCGCCAGTTCATAATAATAGACATCGCAGCTTTCGCGCAGCGAGCGGTGCAGATCGACATTGCCGTGACCGGCGCGTTTCCAGCAGTGGAACCTGCGGCCGCTGACCTCAAGATGGCCCCGGCAATAGATCGTTTCGTCGGGGTCGATGAACCCGCCCTCAAGGGCGGCCAGGGCGGTGACCATCTTGAAGGTCGAGCCGGGCGGATAGACACCCTGCACCGTCTTGTTGGGCAGGGGGCGGTATTCATTGTCCAGGAGGGACTTGTAATCGGACACGGAAATGCCGCGCACGAACAGGTTGGGATCAAAGGCCGGCGCCGAGGCGCAGGCCAGCACATCCCCGGTCTCGCATTCGATCACCACGGCGGCGGCGCTTTCGCCGCGCAGGCGGGCATGGACATAGGATTGCAGGGCGCTGTCGGTCGTGATCTGCACATCCTTGCCGGCCTGGCCTTCGCGGCGGTCCAACTCGCGCATGACGCGCCCGGCGGCGTTCTGTTCGACCCGTTTGGTGCCGGCGGTGCCGCGCAGAAGATCCTCGCGGCGCGCTTCCAGCCCGACCTTGCCGATCTGGAAACGCGGGATCAGCAACAGCTGATCCGGGGCCTCGATCCGCTCGAGATCATAGTCGGACACAGGGCCGACATAGCCGATCAGATGCGCGTAATCCTCCAGCATCGGATAGCGGCGCGTCAGGCCGACTTCGGGGCGCACACCGGGCAGGGCGGGGGCGTTGACCGCGACGCGGCTCACTTCCTCCCAGCTGACGCGGTCGGCCACCATGACCGGATGCAACCCCGAGCGCTTCATCTCTTCGCGCGCGCGGCTCAGCTCATCCGGGTCCAGATCCACCAGCTGCGTCAGGCGCGCGATCACTTCGTCCACATCCCCGGCCTCGTCGCGATCCACCATGATGCGATAGCTGGGCACGTTTTCGGCCACCACCACGCCATTGCGGTCATAGATCTGACCGCGTGCGGGCGGGATCAGGCGGATCTTGATGCGGTTCTCATCGGCCAGCAGGCGGAACTGATCGGCCTGCTCGACCTGAAGATAGCGCATCCGAAACGCCAGAAGGCCCAGAATCCCGGCCTGCGCGCCGGCCATGATCAGGCCACGGCGGCTGATGGTTTTCTGGCTGATGGCGCTGTCGCGGTTCACACGTCTCATGCGCGGGTTCCCATGCTGGCGGCGTCGCCGGGTCTGACCTTGCGCACGCCGAACACAAGTGCCGAAAACAGCGCCACCACCGGATAGGCGATCAGCGTCGAAAGCAGTTCGATCAGGCTCAGCCCCAGCGGGGCCTGCGGCACCAGCAGCACCGCAAGGATCAACCGATAGCTCAGCGTGAGCACGATCAGAACCCCCGCCACGGTCAGCCATTCGGGCAGAAAGCTGAGATCGCGCAGCCCCGGCGCGCGCGACTTGAGTGTCTGCGCCCCCATCACGATCAGCGCCGCCCACAGGCCCGGCGGGCGCTGAAACAGCAGATCCGCCAACAACATCACCGCCGCGATCAGCAGCGGGGGCGCATATTCCGGGCGCCGCAACACCCAGGCAAAGCACAGCGCGACGATCATGTCCGGACCCGCCCAGCGGCTGGGCACCATCTGCAGCGGCAGCAACCGCCAGAAAATCGCGCAGATGCACAGCGCCACGAAGATGGCGCGCAGGGTCCACAGGCGGGTCTGGCTGCGCTCAACCACCGGTGCTCTCCGTGGTGGCGGCCGCATCGGCGGGCGCGGGGGAATCCGAGGGCAGGTTGGCGGGGGCGATCAGTTCACCGGCGCTGTCGATGCCGCCGCTCCGGTGATCGCGCAGCACGCGCAGAAACTCCAGCCGTTCGTAATCGGCGGCAAGGCGCAGGCGCATCCGCCCGCCGGGATCCAGCGCGATCTGCCCCACCAGCAGGCCGGGCGGAAACACGCCGCCATCGCCCGATGTGATCACCCGGTCGCCGGCGCGCACCTGCCCGGCATCCTCAAGAAAATCGATCGGCGGCGCGGCGGTGTTGTCGCCGGCCACCAGCGCGCGCTGGCCCGAGGGCTGCACCGTGACGGGCACGCGGCTGGACGTGTCGGTCAGCAGGATCACCCGTGCGGTATTGGCCCCGACGCCGGAAATCCGCCCGACAACGCCCAGCCCGTCCATCGCCGCCCAGCCATCGACGATCCCGTCGCGCGCGCCCACATTCAGGATCACCGACTGGCGGAAAGGCGATCCGCTGTCGGCGGCCACGACCCCGGTGACATAGGTCAGACGCGGATCAAGGCGCACATTGTTCAGATCCAGCAGCCGGGCGTTTTCCTGCTCGAGTTGCAGCGCCGCCTCTTTCCAGGCGCTCATCTGCTGCAATTCGCGGCGCAGGTCCTGATTTTGCTGATAGATGCGGTCATAGCTCTGGAAATCCCGCATGATCCTGACCATCCCGGTGACCGGCGCCATCGCCCAATCGAAATTGGGCACCACCCGGTCGACCACCTGGGCGCGAAACCGTTCGACCCGCGGGCTGTCGATTCGCCACAGCAGGAAAACACCGATCAGACAGATCAGCAGCACCCCCAGAAGCAGACGTTTCAGCGGGCCGGTATAATCGTCGTTCTGTGTCCGGTCTCTGGCCAACAAATCCCCCTTTGGTCAAAAGGTGGGCATCTTAACTGTCGTAGTCAATCGCGTGGCGCAATTGCTTTTCGAACTCCAGCGCCTTGCCGGTGCCCAGGGCCACGCAATTCAGGCTTTCATCCGCGATCGAGACGGCAAGGCCGGTCTGTTCGCGCAGCGCCAGATCCAGATCGCCCAGCAACGCGCCGCCGCCGGTCAGCATCACGCCACGATCCACGATGTCAGCCGCCAGATCGGGCGGTGTCGCCTCAAGCGCGGTCATCACCGCCTCGCAGATCTGCTGCACGGGTTCGGCCAGCGCCTCGGCGACCTGGGCCTGGCTGATTTCGGTTTCCTTGGGCACGCCGTTGAGCAGATCGCGCCCGCGGATCTTCATCGACGCGCCGCGCCCGTCATCGGGCATCCGCGCGGTCCCGATCGAGGTCTTGATCCGCTCGGCGGTGGATTCACCCACCAGCAGGTTCTGCTGGCGGCGCAGATAGTTGATGATCGCCTCATCCATGCGGTCGCCCCCCACCCGGACCGAGCGCGCATAGACGATGTCACCCAGCGACAGAACCGCCACTTCGGTGGTGCCGCCGCCGATATCGACCACCATGTTGCCGGTGGGATCGGTGATCGGCATGCCCGCGCCGATGGCGGCGGCGATGGGTTCGGCGATCAGGCCGGCGCGGCGCGCGCCCGCACTCAGCACCGACTGGCGAATCGCGCGTTTTTCCACCGGGGTCGCGCCATGGGGCACGCAGACGATGATCTTGGGCTTGCCGAACAGCGAGGTGCGTTTGTGGACCTTGCGGATGAAATACTTGATCATCGCCTCGGCGGTGTCGAAATCGGCAATGACGCCTTCGCGCATCGGGCGGATCGCCTCGATGCTGCCGGGGGTGCGCCCCAGCATCAGCTTGGCGTCTTCGCCGACGGCCAGAACTTTGCGCACGCCGTCCTTGACATGATAGGCCACGACCGACGGTTCGGACAGGATGATGCCACGCCCCTTGACATAGACCAGCGTGTTCGCGGTCCCGAGGTCAATTGCCATGTCCGATGTAAACAGGCCGGGGATCTTGTTGAATAGGGACATGGGATGTGGCGTCCTGTGGTCAAATAAAAATGGGGCCCGCGACTCTGCGGTGCGGACCGACGTCCTTATAGGCCGCTGTCGTCCCTGACGAAAGGCCCAGTTTTACCGTAATAAGCGCCAATTCGCCGCCAAAACAAGGCCCCGCGAACGCAAGGGCGCGGTTGTGACACAGCCCGAGGGGGGCAAAACCGCTCGACTTTTAAGGGGTTCAATCGCTAGAATTGCGCAAAACACGGTGGTATGGACCGTCGCGAGAGGGCGCGCGCCGTGCCTTATTGGGCGATCGCCGACAAGAATTTTGCGAAAAGAACGGGACAGCATTTGAAAGTAGTCATTCTGGCCGGGGGCCTTGGAACCCGCATCAGCGAGGAATCGCATCTCAAGCCGAAACCGATGATCGAGATCGGCGGGCGTCCGATCATCTGGCACATCATGAAGGCCTACGGGGCGCATGGGATCAATGATTTCGTCATCTGCTGCGGCTATCGGGGCTATGTGATCAAGGAATATTTCGCGAATTATTTCCTGCACATGTCCGACGTCACCATTGATCTGTCCAACAACGCGATGGAAGTGCATCATCAAAAGGCCGAGCCGTGGCGCATCACCCTGGTCGATACCGGCGAACACACCATGACCGGCGGGCGCATCGCGCGCGTGCGTGATCATCTGGATGGCACGTTCTGCCTGACCTATGGCGATGGCGTCAGCAACGTGGACATCACCGGGCTGATAGATTTCCACCGCCGCGAGGGCCGTGAGGCAACTGTGACGGCCATTCAGCCTGCCGGACGTTTCGGCGCGCTGGTGACGGATGGCAATCGCGTGACGTCGTTTCAGGAAAAACCCCAGGGCGACGGGCAATGGATCAATGGCGGCTTCTTTGTGTGCGAACCTTCGGTTCTGGACCGGATCGAAGGCGATTACACCGTGTTCGAGCGCGGACCCCTGGCCGATCTTGCCACTGACGGTCAACTGGCGGTGTGGCGCCATGACGGGTTCTGGGCCGCGATGGACACCCTGCGCGACAAGACCCAGTTGGAGGATCTCTGGAGCAGCGGCAAAGCCCCCTGGAGAACATGGAGGTGACGACAGGCGAACAGACCGCTGCGGCGGGCAGTTTCTTTGCCGGCAAACGGGTGCTGGTCACCGGGCATACCGGGTTCAAGGGCAGTTGGCTGTCGCTGTGGCTGACGCAACTGGGCGCCGAGGTGCATGGGCTGGCGCTGATCCCCGATACCACGCCGGCGCTGTTTGATCAGCTGGGGCTGGCGGGGATGGTGGATCACGCGATCGGCGATATCCGCGATGCCGCGCTGGTCGATGCGCGGGTGCGCGCCGTGCAGCCCGATCTGGTGTTTCACCTGGCCGCGCAACCGCTGGTTCTGGAGTCCTACGCCGATCCGCTGACCACATGGCAGACCAACGTCATGGGAACGGTCCACCTGATGCAGGCGCTGCGCGATCTCGGCCGGCCTTGCGCGGCGGTGATGATCACCACCGACAAGGTGTATCAGAACCGCGAATGGCATCACCCCTACCGTGAATGTGACCCGCTGGGCGGGCATGATCCCTACAGCGCCAGCAAGGCGGCGATGGAGATCGCGGTTGCGTCCTGGCGCGACTCGTTCCTGACGGCGGATCATCCGGTGCGCATCGCCACGGCGCGGGCGGGCAACGTGATCGGCGGCGGTGACTGGGCCGCCAACCGGCTGGTGCCGGACATCATGCGCGCGCTGGGGGCCGGGCATCGCGTCGATCTGCGCAACCCGGATGCGGTGCGCCCGTGGCAGCATGTGCTGGAGCCGCTGGCGGGCTATCTGCGCCTGGCCGAGCGGCTGGCCGGGGCGCAGGGCGCGCAATATGCCCAGAGCTATAATTTCGGGCCCGAACCGCGCGATCTGCGCCGGGTGCGCGATCTGGTCGAGGCGGCGCTTGGCCTTTGGCCGGGCAGCTGGGCCGACATGTCGCGCCCCGATCAGCCGCATGAGGCGGGGCTGCTGTCGCTGAGCATCGAACAGGCGCGCGCCGATCTGGGCTTTGCCCCGCGCTGGGATTTCGAGCAGACGATCGCGCGCACCGTCGAGTGGTATCGCGGCGTGGCGCAGGGACGTGATCCGCGCGCGCTGACATTGGCGCAGATCGCGGATTTCGGCGCGCCATGATCTTTCGCGCCCTGCCCCTGACCGGTGCCTATGAGATCACCCTTGAGCGGCGCGACGATGCGCGCGGCTATTTCGCGCGCGCCTATTGCGCGGATGAGTTCGCGGCACACGGCCTCAATACCGAATGGGTGCAGATGAACATCTCGATGAGCCACGCCAGGGGCACGATGCGCGGGCTGCATTTTCAGCGCCCCCCGATGGATGAGGTCAAACTGGTGCGCTGTCTGAAGGGGCGCGTTCTGGATGTGATCGTCGATCTGCGCGCCGGATCGGACAGTTTCGGGCGCCATTGCAGCGTCACGCTGGACGCCGAGCGCTTCAACGCGATCTACATTCCCGCCGGGTTCGCGCATGGGTTTCAGACGCTGACGCCCGATTGCGCATTGCATTACATGCATTCGCAACGCTATGCGCCGGGGGCCGAAGGTGGCGTCAATCCCTGCGACCCTGCCCTTGGCATCGACTGGCCGCTGCCCCTGGCCGAAATGTCCGCGCGCGACCGCGCCTTGCCCGATCTCAACGACTGTGAGCCGCTATGACCCAGACCTGCCGACATTGCCAGACGCCGCTGACGCAGCAGTTTCTGGACCTTGGCCATGCGCCCCCCTCGAACGCCTATCTGAGCGCCGAGGCGCTGAACGCCCCCGAGGTCAGTTTTCCGCTGCGCCTGATGGTCTGTGGCAATTGCCGCTTGGTGCAGACGCTGGATTTTTCGCAGGCGGATGACCTGTTCACCCATGATTACGCCTATTTCTCGTCCACCTCGCAGGGGTGGCTGGATCATGCGGCGCGCTACTGCGCGATGATCACCGCGCGGCTGGGGCTGGGCGGGCACAGCCATGTGATGGAGCTGGCCTCGAATGACGGCTATCTGCTGCGCAATTTCGTGGCCGCCGGCATCCCCTGCCTGGGGGTCGAGCCGACCCGGAGCACCGCCGAGGCCGCACGGGTGCTGGGCATCGACGTGGTGCAGGATTTCTTTGGCGCGGATCTGGCGCGCACCCTGCCTGCGGCGGATCTGATCATCGGCGACAATGTCTTTGCCCATGTCCCCGACATCAACGATTTCACCCGTGGCATGGCCGATGCGCTGAAGCCCGAGGGCGTGATCACGCTGGAATTTCCGCATCTGATGCGGCTGGTCGAGTTCGGCCAGTTCGACACCGTCTATCACGAACATTTCTCATATCTGTCGCTGCTCGCGGTCGAGAGGATCCTTGCGGCACAGGGCCTGCGGGTCTGGGATGTCGAGGAATTGCCGACCCATGGCGGCAGTCTGCGCATCTATGGCTGCCTGCACGGTGCGGGCCATGCCGAGCAGCCCTCGGTCGCGGCGATGCGCGCCGAAGAGGGCGCGCGCGGCATGGATAATGATTCCTATTACAGCGATTTTCAGGGCATCGCGGATATGATCAAGAACGATGTGCTGCGCTTTCTTCTCGACGCGCGCGCCGAAAACAAGAGCGTCGCCGCCTATGGCGCGGCCGCCAAGGGCAACACATTGCTGAACTATGCCGGTGTGCGCCCGGATCTGTTGCCCTTCGTGTGCGACGCCGCGCCATCGAAGATCGGGAAATACATGCCGGGCAGCCATATCCCGATCCGGGCCCCTGATGCCCTGATCGAAAACCGCCCCGATTACCTGTTCATCCTGCCCTGGAACATTGCCGCCGAAATACGCGCGCAAAACGCCGCGCTGATCGCGGCGGGCACGCGGGTGGTCACCGCCGTGCCGCGGCTGACGGTGACATGATGGGGCGGGTCCTGGTCACCGGGGGCACCGGATTTGTCGGTCATGCGCTGGTGCAGGCGCTGAAGGCGCGCGGCGCCGAGTTGCGCTGCGTGATCCGCAGCGGCAGCCGCGCGCGCCTTGAGGGGCTGGATGCCAACGATCAGGTGGTCGAGGTCGATGACCTCTTTGCCCAGGATGCGGATTGGTGGCGCGACACCTGCCGCGACATCGACATGGTGATCCATGCCGCATGGTATGCGGAACCGGGCAAATACCTGACCTCGCCGCGCAACATGGCCTGCCTGATCGGCACATTGCAGATGGCCGAAGGGGCGGCAGAGGCGGGCGTGCGCCGCGTGGTCGGCGTCGGCACCTGTTTCGAGTATGATTTCACCGATGGCTATCTGCATCCCGACACCGCCCTTGCCCCGGCCACACCCTATGCGGCGGCCAAGGCGGCGGCCTATACCATGCTGAACGCCTATCTGCCCGCGCGCGGGGTCAGCTTTCTCTGGGCGCGGCTGTTCTATCTATATGGCCCGCGCGAGGATTCGCGCCGTCTGGTGCCCCATCTGCATCAGCAACTGGGCGCGGGCGCTGCGGCGGACCTGACCAGCGGGGCGCAATTGCGCGACTTCATGGATGTGCGCGACGCCGCCCGCCTGCTGGTCGAGGACGCCATGGGCACGCGCAGCGGTGCCACCAATATCTGCAGCGAGACCCCGATCACGATCCGCGCCCTCGCCGAGGGGATCGCGGATCAATACGGGCGGCGTGACCTGCTGAAATTCGGGGCGCGTGCCGATAACCTGACCGATCCCGCGATGATCGTGGGGCGGCGCGAAAGGAAACAGCCATGAGCGAGCGGGTGCTCCACGAGACGCGGGATTTCCCCATCTTCCAGAACCGCATGTATGACAGCCGCGCCGATGCGCTGGCCTGTCCGCGCGGCGATATCCGCCTGATCGAGGATCTGGACAGCGGCCTTGTGCGCAACGCGGCCTTTGCGGCGGACCTGATGGTCTATGACGCCGCCTATCAGAACGAACAGGGCATCAGCACCGCCTTTGCCGCGCATCTTGAGCATGTCGGCGATCTGGTGCTGGACCTCATGGGCACATCCAGCCTGATCGAAGTGGGCTGCGGCAAGGGCGGGTTTCTGGAACTGCTGCGCGCGCGCGGCGCGCATGTCACCGGCTTTGATCCCACCTATGAGGGCGACAACCCGGATATTCAGGTCTGCTATTTCGGCCCCGACGTGGGGCTGCGGGCCGATGGGCTGATCCTGCGCCATGTGCTCGAGCATGTGGAGGATCCCGTCGGGTTCCTGATGCAACTGGCCGAGGCCAATGGCGGGCAGGGCCGCATCTATATCGAGGTGCCGTGCTTTGACTGGATCTGTGAAAGCCGGGCATGGTTCGACATCTTCTACGAGCATGTGAATTATTTCCGGATGAGCGATTTTCACCGGATCTTCGGCCATGTGGTTCACGCCGAACGCAGCTTTGGCGGGCAATATCTGAGCGTGATCGCCGATCTGTCCACCCTGCGCCGCCCGGTCCGTGACCCGCTGGATGCGGTGTCGTTTCCGGATGATTTCGCGGTGGCGCTTCACGGGGAGGGCCTGCGCGCGGATGACATCGTCTGGGGGGGCGCGTCAAAGGGGCTGATCTATGCGCTGCTGCGCGAAAGGGCGGGCCATCCGGTGGCGGCGATCATCGACATCAACCCCGCCAAGCAGGGGAAATACCTGGGTGTTCTTGGCCGGATGATCCAAAGCCCCGAAGCCGCGCTGGCGCAAGCCGGAGCACAGGCGCGGATCGTGGTGATGAACCCCAACTACATGAATGAAATCCGCGAAATGACAAGAAACGCCTATATATACCAAGAGGTTGGAGCATGAGTGAATTCAAATCCGAGATCATCGGGCGCATTGCCGCGATGGACAGTGACACCGCCCTGCAGGACAGCGCGATGCAATTCCTGCGCGCCTCGACGGGGCCGAAATATTCCTACAACTATCACTGGATGGACCGCCCGATCATCCAGTATCCGCAGGACATGGTCGCCATGCAGGAACTGATCTGGGAGGTGCGCCCGGATCTGATCATCGAGGCCGGAATCGCGCATGGCGGCTCGCTTGTCCTGAGCGCGTCGATCATGGCGTTGATGGATATGTGCGACGCGATCGAAGCCGGCACCACGATCGACCCGGCCAGATCCGCGCGCAAGGTGCTGGGCGTGGATATCGACATCCGCCCCCATAACCGCGCCGCGATCCTCGCGCATCCGATGGCCAGCCGGATCGAGATGATCCAGGGCTCGAGCATCGATCCCGACATCATCGCACAGGTGCGCGATTTTGCCAAGGATTACAAACGCATACTGGTCTGTCTGGACAGCAACCACACCCATGACCATGTGCGCGCCGAACTGGACGCCTATGCCGATCTGACCTCACCGGGCAGCTATTGCGTGGTGTTCGACACGTTGATCGAGGACATGCCGGCGGATGAATATCCCGACCGTCCCTGGGGGCCGGGGAACAACCCGAAAACCGCCGTATGGGATTTTCTCAAGACCCATCCCGAATTCGAGATCGACAAATCCATTGCCGGCTGATCACCGTCGCCCATGACGGGTTCCTCAAGCGGATCGGCTGACCTCAGATCTCTTTCTGAAACGCCTTTGAACGCCCCAGGGCCGCCCGCCACGCCCCCCGGCGCGAGGACCGCCCCGACGCGACCGCGTCAAACCCGTCGCCAAGCACCGCGTCATAGACATTCGCGGCGCTCAGAATGGTGTTCTCGCCGTCCATCCCGGCCGAGCGGCGAAAGCTGTGATATTGCGAATGCAGCCGCGCCAGCCGCTGCCCGATCGTCTTGCGCCGCCTTGCGGGCAGCGCGCAGGCGTCGCGCAGCAGATCCCGGTTTGCCTGCGCATCGGCATATGTTTCCAGGATGGCCATGACGTTCTGCTCGGTCTCGCCGCGGCCGCGCGCGGCGCTGGCGACATAGTGATACCATGCCTTGTAGTCGGGTTTTCGCGGCTCGCTCATGCGGTGGCGCACGGTCTCGAGCGTTGCAAACATCACCAGCGGCACAAAACGCGCGCTCTCCATCACATCCTTGAGCGGGTCCGCGCGGTTTTCGATATCGAACTTGCGGGCCTGCGCGGCGCGCGGGTCGTCGGCGGCAAAACCCTTGTGGGCGGACCCATTGCTGACCGGGCTGATCCCGTTGATCGAAAACGCATGATCGCAATGCAGGAATTTTCCGCCCGTCAGGGTGGCGCGATATTCAAAATTGACGTCCGGGATGCTGCCGTCAAAGAACATGTCGCGCGCCGGGGCGACCTGCTCAAGATAGCGGCGCGCGATGCAGCCGTGATAGATGTTGGCGGTCGGCGTCATGTCGGCCAGACGACAGCCCAGCAACGCCTGCGCATTTTGCGCCGGATCATAGGCAATGGGCTGACCATAGGCCGATCCGCGATAAAACCGCACGCCGCCGGTCTTCTTGCCGAAACCGGGTTCGGGCCAGACATAGGTCGCGCGGTTCCATGACAGGCCATCGGGGCGGTGCTGTTCCAATATCCGGCGCAGATGGGGAAACTGGCGCGCCAGAATGCCGTCATCGTCACCGAACACGATCACATAGTCGCCGCTGCTGTTCAGCACCGCCTGATTGAAATTCTCACGCATCGACACCCGCGCGCCGGTGTTGAAATACCGCAGGCGCGGGTCGTCAAACGCGCGCACCACGTCGCCGGTCTCGTCATTGCTGGCGTTGTCGTTGACCACCACCTCGATGTCGTCATCCGCGATCTCGAGGGCGGTGCGGATCGAATACGGCAGATATCGGGGCCGTTCACGGGTGGGGATGATGATGCTTATTTTCATGCGCAGACCTGCAAACGGGCGTTTCGACAACGGGGTAAGCCGGATACGGGGGCATGACAATGAATTTATGCACAGATGCGGGCCGGCATTGGATTGCCGTTATTGATCGCAGGCGTGCCGCAGGATAGCTTGGCGTGATGGCCCGCGTGGCCTTGATCAGGGGCGGGAGGGCCATGGGATGATCGGCAATGCGCTGAACCTCAAGCAGTTGGAGGCGCTGATCTGGGTCGCCGACCTGGGCAGTTTCCGGCGGGCGGCGCATCATCTCAACACCACGCAGCCGAATATTTCGTCGCGCATCGCGGCACTTGAGCGCGGCCTGGGCTGCGTGCTGATGCACCGCGATGCCGGCTCTGTCCGCCTGACCGAGCGGGGCGATGAGGTGTTGCAGGCGGCGCGCGCGGTGCTGCGCCAGGCCGAGGCGCTGATCGAGGTGGCCGGGCGGCCCGATCTGGTCGAGGATCGTCTGCGTCTGGGGGTGACGGAACTGGTGGCCTGCACATGGCTGCACCGCTATCTGCGCCGCCTCAAGGACGCCTATCCGTCGGTCTCGGTGGAGTTGACCATTGACCTCTCACGCAATCTGGACAGCGCGCTGGGCGGCGGGACGTTGGATCTGGCCATCCAGACAGCCCCGTTTTCCAATGCCGTCAGCGGGGTGATCGAACTGGGCACCTACCCTTATGTCTGGGCGGCGGCGCCGGGTATCGCCGCACAGTTGCGCGGCCCTGTCACGCTGGCCGATCTGATCCCGCACACCCTGCTGACCCATGCCCGCCACACGCAGGCCTTTGCCGAAATCACCGCCCATGCCGAGGCCCGCAACCTGCCCACCAGCCGCTTTGTCCCCTCCAGCAGCCTGTCCTCCAGCCTGCAAATGGCGGCTGACGGTCTGGGCGTAGCGCTGATGCCGAAGGTCATGGCCGAGCGTGACGTGGCGGCGGGGCGTCTGGTCGTGCTGGATGTGGACTGGTGCCCGTCGCCGCTGCGATTTGCGGCGCGCTACCGGGCGGAAAAGGCTGCGCGCTTTGTCGGGCAATCCGCAGCCCTTGCCGCGCAGATAGCCGAGGAGTTTCGCAGCGAGGGGTTGAGCTGATCCGCCTCGGCGCGCACGACGCAGGATCACGGCGCAGGATAAGGAATCTCTATCACCCATATCCATAAAAATAATTGGAATCTTTCGTGCCTCTGCGCCTAGACTGCGCCGGAACCGTGCCAGACAATGTGGGGGCCTCATGAAAGCGACGTCGATTCGGATGGGTGTGGATATTGGCGGGACATTCACCGATGTCGTGCTGGAAAAGGGCACCGAGAGTTTCTCAACCAAGGTGCTGACCACCTACGCCGCGCCCGAAAACGCCATCATCGACGGGATGCATCAGGTCTGCGCCAAGGCGGGCGTGACCCCGGCGGATATCGACCAGATCATCCATGGCACCACCCTGGCCACCAACGCCCTGATCGAGCGGCGCGGCGCCAGGACCGCGCTGATCACCACCGAGGGCTTTCGCGATGTCATCGAGATGCGCACCGAATCGCGGTTCGAGCAATATGACCTGAACCTGACCCTGCCCGAGCCGCTGTTGCCGCGCCAGATGCGCTATACCGTCGCCGGGCGGATAGATGCGACCGGCGCCGAACTGGTGGCGATGGACCCCGCCGAGATCGAGCGCGTGGTCGATCAGATCGCCGAGGCGGGCTATGAAAGCGTCGCGGTGGGGCTGATCCATTCCTACCTCAACGATGCGCATGAAAAGATGGTGCGCGACGTGCTGGCGCGCAAGCTGCCGGATGTGATGGTGTCGCTGTCCAGCGAGGTCAGCCCGCAGATGCGCGAATATGAGCGCTTCAACACCGTTGTCGCCAACGCCTATATCAAGCCGCTGATGAAATCCTATCTGGGCCGCCTTGAAGAGCGTCTCAAGGGTGAGGGCGTGCGCTGTCTGATCTTCCTGATGCATTCGGGCGGCGGCATCATCTCGATCGACAGTGCGGCGGAATTTCCGGTGCGCCTGGTTGAATCCGGCCCGGCGGGGGGGGCGGTCTTTGCCGCGCATATCGCCGCGCGCTATGGGCTGGACAAGGTGCTGTCGTTCGACATGGGCGGGACCACGGCCAAGATCTGCCTGATCAAGAACCAGACGCCCAAGACATCGCGCGTCTTTGAAGTGGCGCGCACCTATCGCTTCAAGAAAGGGTCGGGAATGCCGATCTCGATCCCGGTGATCGACATGGTGGAAATCGGCGCGGGCGGTGGGTCTCTGGCCCATGTGGACGCGATGCGCCAGATCCGCGTCGGCCCCGAAAGCGCCGGATCCGAACCCGGCCCGGCCTGTTACGGGCGCGGCGGCATCCGCCCTGCGGTCACCGACGCCGATCTGGTGCTGGGGCGGCTGGACGCGGATAATTTCGCCGGCGGTTCGATCCGCCTTTATCCCGATGCCTCGGCCAAGGCCCTCAAGGATGTGCTGGGCGATGTGCTGGACATGGACGCGGCCATGTCGGCCTTCGGGCTGGCCGAGGTCGTGGATGAAAACATGGCCAACGCGGCGCGGGTTCATGCGGTGGAAAACGGCGAAGACCTCAGCGAATATACCATGATCGCCTTTGGCGGCGCGGCCCCGCTTCATGCCGGGCGGCTATGCGAGAAACTGGGGGTTGCGCGTCTGCTGGTGCCGCAGGGGGCCGGGGTGGGATCGGCCATCGGGTTCTTGCGCGCGCCGTTCAGCTTTGAGGCCAACCGCTCGGTCTACATGAAGCTGTCGGCCTTCGATCCGGCGCTGATCCGCACGCTCCTGAGCGATCTGCGCGACGAGGCGACGGGGTTCGTGCGCAATTGCGATGCGCTCAGCGATATCCTGTCGGAATTCAAGGTCTACATGCGCTATAGCGGGCAGGGCTGGGAAATCCCGATCGTGCTGAGCGAGGAACAGGCGATGCAGCCCGACGCCGCCACGTTCGAGCGGCTGTTCGAGGCCGAATACTCCAAGCTGTTCGGCCGCGCCGTCACCGGGATGGATGTGGAAATCACCGTCTGGGCGGTCAACGCCACCACCCCGCCCGAAAAGGTCGCGCGCGTCCCGGTCAGCACCGGCACGAAACCCGTTCCCGAAGGGACCACGCGCGCCGTGTTCGATCCGGCGCTGGGCGAATATGTCGGCGCGCGCGTCATCCAGCGCGACGACATGCAGGCCGGTGCATGGGTCAGCGGCCCCGCCGTGATCACCGAGGACGAGACCACCATCGTCGTCCCCTCCAGCCGCCATGCCATCCGTCAGCCCGATGGCTGCATCGACGTCGCCGTGAAATCCAGTGAGGAGGCCGCATAATGAGCACTCAGCCCTCTACCGTTGCCTATCAGGTCATGTGGAACCGCATGATCTCGGTCGTCGAGGAACAGGCACAGGCCCTTGTGCGCACGGCGTTTTCCACCTCGGTGCGCGAGGCGGGCGATCTGTCGGCGGGGGTCTATGACACCCATGGCCAGATGCTGGCGCAGGCGGTGACCGGCACGCCCGGCCATGTCAATGCGATGGCCGATGCGGTCGCCCATTTCATCCGCCGGATCGGGCGGCAGAACATCTTTGAGGGCGATGTCTATATCACCAACGACCCTTGGGAGGGCACCGGCCACCTGCATGACATCACCATGGTCACGCCGTCGTTCTATAACGGTTTGCTGGTCGGGTTTCTGGCCTGCACCGCGCATGTGGTCGATATCGGCGGGCGTGGTCTGGGGGCGGACGGGGCCTCGGTCTATGAAGAGGGGCTGTATCTGCCGATCATGAAATTCATCGAACGCGGCGAGGTCGATGAGACCCTCGTGCGGATCGTGCGCGGCAATGTGCGCGAGCCCGATCAGCTGATCGGGGATCTCTATGCGCTGACCACCTGCAACGAGATCGGGCATCGCCGTCTGGTCGGCATGATGGATGAATTCGGCCTCAGCGATCTTGAGGGGATCGGCGGCTTCATTCTGGACAATTCGCGCCGCGCCACGCTTGAGCGGATTAACGCGCTGCCCCGCAAGAGTGCCGAGGGCGAGATGACCGTTGACGGTTTCGATACGCCGATCACGCTGCGCGTCAGGCTGAGCATCGAAAAGGACCGGATCCTATCGGATTTCGCCGGCACGTCGGGTGTGGACAAGAAGGGCATCAACTGCCCGTTCGTCTATGCCAAGGCCTATACCTGCTATGCCCTGAAATGCGCGATTGCGCCCGAGATCCCCAACAACGCCGCGTCGCTGGCCCCGTTCGAGATGGTCGCCCCCGAAGGCACGATCGTGAACGCGCTGCACCCCGCGCCGGTGGCGCTGCGCCATATCATCGGGCATTTCGTGCCCGATACGGTCTATAACGCGCTGGACAAGATCCTGCCGAATCTGGTGCCGGCCGAGGGCGCCGGATGCCTGTGCAATTTCCAGGTCAGCCTGCGACCGCGCACCGATGCCCCGGCCCCGCCCGAGGCCGTGCGCTCGGAGGTGCTGACCTTCAATTCCGGCGGTGCGGGGGCGCGCCCCGAACATGACGGGCTGAACGCCACCGCCTTTCCGTCGGGGGTGATGACCATGCCCATCGAGGCCACGGAACATGCCGGCCCGGTGATCATCTGGCGCAAGGAGCTGCGCCCGGATTCCGGGGGCGCGGGGCGCACCCGTGGCGGTCTGGGCCAATATATGGAGGTCGGCGCGCGCGCGGGGCATGAATTCGACTTTCAGGCGATGTTTGACCGGGTGGATCACCCGGCACGCGGGCGGCGCGGCGGGATGGCGGGCGCGCCCACGACCATCGCGCAGGATGACGGCACCGCCATGCGCGGCAAGGGCAAGCAGTTCGTCCCGCATGGGCGGCGCGTGCTGTTGGCCTTTCCGGGTGGCGCGGGCTATGGCGACCCCGCCGAGCGGCCCGTCGCGCAGGTGAAACGCGATCTTGCGCGCGGCTATATTTCGGCTGAAACTGCGGCGCGGGATTATGGTCTCAGCGATGCGGATATCGCCGAGGTCGCGGAAAGCGTGCGCAAGGGAGAGGCGCTGACATGAGCAAGAAACAGCAGGCACCGGCACATGCCGGCTATGACATCGTGATCGTCGGCGGCGCGATGATGGGGGCGTCAACGGCCTGGTTCCTGTCCGACGATCCGGATTTCGATGGCCGTGTTCTGGTGGTCGAGCGCGATCCGACCTATGTCAATTCCTCGACCATGCACACCAACAGTTGCATGCGCCAGCAGTTCTCGTCGGAACTGAATGTGCGCATCTCGCAATTTGCCGCCGATTTCGTCAAGAACCTGCGCCGCTATATGGGGGGCGACCCCGAAATCCCCGAGCTGCGGATCCAGAATTTCGGATACATGTATCTGGCGGACAACGAAAATTTTGCAAATGCCCTGCGCGAAAGCCACGCGGTTCAGGTGGCGGCGGGGGCGGGAACGCAATTGATGACGCCCGATCAGATCGCGGCGGCCTATCCGTTCTACAACCTTGACGACATCGTTCTGGGGTCGATCAACACCGTGGATGAGGGCTATTGGGACGGCATCACCGTGTTTGACTGGTGGCGTCGTTCGGCCAGGGCGCGCGGGATCGAATTCATCGCCAACGAAGTGGTCGCCATGACGCGCTCCCCCGATGGGCAGCGCGTCCAGAGCGTGACGCTGGCCACGGGCGAGGTGGTCACCTGCGGCAAGGTGGTCAACGCCTCGGGCCCGCGCGCGGTGCGCACCAGCCGCATGGCCGGGATCGAGATCCCGGTCGAGCCGCGCAAACGCTTTACCTGGATCTTTCAGGCCGAAAAGCCGCTGGATCGCCCGCTGCCGCTGACCATCGACCCGATCGGCGTGCATGTGCGCCAGGAGGGGCTGACAAACTATCAGGCGGGCGGGCATTCGGCGTATGACCCGGCGGTGGAGTATGACGATTTCGAGATGGATCACGCCCTGTGGCAGGATCATATCTGGCCGGTCATCGCCAACCGCATCCCCCAGTTCGAGGCGATCAAGGTCACCCATGAATGGGCCGGGCATTACGCCTATAACACGCTGGATCACAACGCGATCATGGGCCCGCATGACGAGGTCGGGAATTTCTACTTCCTCAACGGGTTTTCGGGTCATGGGCTGCAACAATCCCCGGCGATGGGGCGCGGCACGGCGGAAATGCTGGTGCATGGCGAATATCGCACGCTGGACATGACGCCGTTTCATTTCGACCGTATCGCGCGCGGTGTGCCCTTTGTGGAAAAGGCCATCATCTGATACGACACATCTCTTGGAAAACCAGTCAGAAAGTGAGCGCAGACCATGAAGAAACTAGTCCTGACCGGAGCCGCCGGCAACCTTGGCTCGCGGCTGCGGGAACCGCTGTCGAAAATGTGCGACACGCTGGTGTCCACCGATCTGGCCGAGGATCTCGGCACGCTTTACGATGGTGAAACCTATGTGAAGGCCGATCTGGCGGACCTTGCCGCGATGGAAAAATTGCTGGCCGGTGCGGATATGGTGGTGCATTTCGGCGCCTTCTGCGACGAAGGCCCGTTCGAGCAGCTTCTTGGCCCCAATTTCATCGGCGCCTACAACATCTGGGAGGCCGCCTATCGCAACAATGTGCGCCGCGTCGTCTATGCCAGTTCGATTCATGCGGTCGGGATGCATCCCAAGACCGATTTCATCGGCATCGACGCGCCCCACCGCCCCGACACGTTCTATGGTCTGGCCAAGTGCTTTGCCGAGGATCTGGGCAGTCTCTATTGGGACAAGCGCGGCGTTGAATCGGTGTGCCTGCGCATCCTCAGCTGTTCGGACGTGGGCAATGCCCGCGCGGTCGGCTCTTGGCTGAGCTATGGTGACCTGATCCAGCTGGTGCAGCGCGCCATCGACACGCCGGTGACCGGGTTTTCGGTCATCTACGGTGTTTCGGCCAATGACCGCGCGCCGGTGGACAATTCCAAGGCCAGCTATCTGGGTTATCGCCCGCGCGACAATGCCGAACAGTTCGCCGAGGCGATCTTTGCCGAAACCGGGCCGCTGGACCCGGCCGATCCCGGCAACATGTGCCATGGCGGCCCGTTCGCCGCTGTGCCCCTTGGCACCAGTGGCGTTGCCGCGATCAAGGCCACAAACACCGGCGACAAGTCCTGACTGGGGCAGGGCGGGGCGGTTCATCACCGGCCCGCCCGGCCACAACTGTCAGGACGGGCGTGACAGCACGCTGGCCGGGCGCGCCCGGGCGATGGCGGCGGTGATCACGCCAGCCAGCACGGCCTTGACCAGATCACCGGCCAGAAACGGCGTGATCAGCAGCGTGGCCTCGACCAGGGTCTTGTCCAGCGTCAGGGCCATGCCCACGATGCCGAACGCGTAAAGCACCGCAATTCCGCCAATGACGGCGCCCAGGATACTGGCGCTGAGCACCGGCAGCCGGTTGGTTTTCTCGACGATCAGCCCGGTGACGAAGGCCGCCACCGGAAAGCCCGCCAGAAACCCTGCCGTGGGCCCGACGAACACGCCCAGCCCGCCGCGCCCGCCCGCCAGCAGCGGCAGGCCCAGCAGCACCAGCAGCAGGAACAACAGCACCGCCAGCGCGCCGCGCCGCGCCCCGAGGACAGTGCCGCACAGCATCACCCCAAGGCTCTGGGCGGTGACCGGCACGCCAAATCCCAGCGTCAGCTTGGGCAGCAGGCCCAGCACACCGATCAGGGCGGCAAAAAGCGCGATGAGGACTACATTACGTTCCATGAGAGATATCCTGTTGATGAGGGAGAGTGGATGAGGTCGCGCCCGCACCACCGTCCAGCCCGCCGCGCGCGCGTAGCGCCTCGGCGACCTGCTCGGCATCGTCGAGCGCGATAAGAGTGACCGGCATGACGATCTGCCAGCCGGGTCGGCGCAGGCTGCGGGCGCGCCATGCCTCCATCAGGGACGCGGCCTTGCCCAGCAGGACCGGGGTAAAGCGCACCACCAGCGAAATCGCATGGCCCAGCGGCGCGGTGCGCAGGCCCAGTCGCTCAAGCGGGGACAAAAGCCAGCGCACCAGATCGGTCAGATCGTCCAGCCGCGTGGTCATCGTGACCAGATTGGCCAGACCCACCGCCGCGATCAGGCGCAGGATGACGTTGATTCCGGTCTGCATCTCGCCCAGCAGCAGATGCCACAGCCCGACGATCACGACAAAGATCCACAGCGGGCGCAGCAGGCGCAGACCCTCACGCAGGAATGCCGTTCCCGCCACCAGATAGGCCAGCAGCACCACACCGCCCCCGCCGACAAGGCCCGCCGGGCTGTCGATCAGATAAAGCGCAAACACCCCCGCCGACACCAGCGCCAGCTTCACCCCCGCGCGCCAGCGGTGATAGGGCGTCCTAATCGAGGAGGTCAGCGCCAGCATGGTCGTCCCCCTCCATTGCGGATCTGTAGCGCGCGATACATTCACCTGCGGGGCCGTCGTCATGGATGCGGCCCTGTTCCAGCCAGATCACCCGGTCATAGCCGCTCAGTGCCGCCGGGTCATGGGTGATCTGCAACACCGACGGCGCGACCTGCGCAAGCGTGCGGTGCAACAGCCGGGTCGTGGGAATGTCGAGCCCGGTGAACGGCTCGTCCAGGATGATCAGGGCGGGCTCCATCGCCAGCACCGCCATCATGCAGACCAGATGCCGCTGCCCCTGTGACAGGGTGGTGATGGCGCGCGTCGCCCAATGTGCCCTGCCGAACCGGGTCAGCATCGCGCCGGCATTGGCGCGCGCCGTGGCCTTGTCCTGGCCTAGCTGGCGCAGGCCAAAGGCCAGTTCCTCTTCGACCGTGGGAAAGATGATCTGATGATCCGGGTTCTGGAACAGGATGCCGACGGTGCGGATCGCGGCGCGCCGGTCGCGGGCCACATCGACGCCGTTGATCAGGACGCGCCCCGACTGAGGGCGGACCAGCCCGGCCAGCACCCGCGCCAGCGTCGTCTTGCCGGACCCGTTGCGCCCCACCAGACCGATGCGGTGCGCATCCGTGCTGAGCGACAGATCCGACAGCACCTGTTGCGCGCCCACACGCACCGAAACGCCCTCAAGGACGATCCGCGCGCCAGTGGCGGCCGGGCCGGCGGTGTGGGGGAGGGCGTCAATGGGCATGGCGCGGCGATGATCCTTGCAACAGATTGCGCCCATAAACCACCCCGGCGCTTTCACCGCAATGCCCCTCTGCGCCACCGCGCGCGCCGAAACCGGCGTCACCTCACGGTCTGAGCGACAGGATCTTGCGGGCCTGTGCGGGGGTGGCGACCGGGCGCTCGTATTTTTCGCACAGCTCCGCCGTGCGGCGCACGAGGGCGGCATTCGAAGGCGCCAGCGTGCCTGCGTCCAGCCGGATATTGTCCTCAAGCCCGGTGCGGCAATGCCCGCCCTCTGCGATGCACCACTCGTTGAGCGTGATCTGGTGCCGCCCGATCCCGGCCGCGCACCAATCGGCGTCGGGCGTCAGGCGCTTGACCGTCCTGATGTAGAAATCGAACACCTCGCGATCCACCGGCATGGCGTTTTTCACGCCCATCACGAACTGGACATAGAGCCGCCCCGGAATGCGCCCGTCGCGGTTCATCGCGGCGGCATGAAAGATATGTCCCAGGTCGAAGGCCTCGATCTCGGGTTTGATGTCGTATTTGCGCATCTCTTCGGCCAGCCAGTCGATCAGGACCGGGGGGTTTTCATAGACCCGCCCCGGAAAGTTGTTCGACCCGGTGGTCAATGACGCCATGTCCGGGCGCAGCGACAGCATCGCGCCGCGCGCCTCGCCGAGGCCGGTGCGCCCGCCGGTGGAAAACTGGATGATCATGCCGGGGCAGTGCTTTTCCAGCCCCTCCTTGAGCCGCGCGAATTTCTCCGGGTCCGATGAGGGCGTTTCGTCCTCGTTGCGCACATGGCAATGCGCGATGCTGGCGCCCGCTTCGAAGGCTTCCTGGGCGGATTCGACCTCTTCCTCGATGCTGATCGGAACCGCCGGGTTATCGGATTTCCTGGCGACCGACCCGTTGAGGGCGACACAGATGATGCAGGGTTTCGACAAGGCGGGGTTCCTTTTCTGATGGCTGTGCGTGACGGCCCACCTGCGGGCCGTGTCCGGGTTTGGGTCAGTCGGGGTCGATCACAAAGATCATCTGACCGAATTCGACCAGTTGGGCATCCTCCACCCCGATCTGCGTCACGGTTCCGGCGAT
>CAKSUL010000007.1 GCA_934501475.1 uncultured Roseovarius sp.
GTCGGGCGGTGAGCGCCAGCGCGCCGCATTGGCGCGCGCGGTGATCATGTCTCCGGATGTCATCCTGGCGGATGAGCCCACCGGCAACGTCGATTGGGACATGTCGCAGCGCCTGATGCGCCTGTTGATCGAATTGAACCGCATGGGCAAGACGGTGATGATCGCCACCCATGATCTGGCGCTGATCCGCGCCACCAAAAGCCATGTGCAAACCCGCGTGCTGCGGATTTCCAACCGGCGGCTGCAACTGGCGGGGGCGGATCTGTGAGCTTTGATTTTGCGCAATTGCGGGATTTTCTGGCCGGTGACGCGCAGGCCGACCGGGTCGTGCCGCCCACCGGATTTACCGCATGGCTGACGCTGTTCAGCGCCGGGGCAATGGCGCTGCTGGCGGTGTTCGCGCTGGCGCTGTCACTGGCGACCGCGCGGCTGGCCGATCGCTGGGGCGCCGAGTTGGCGCGCAGTTCCACGCTGCGGATTTCCGCGCCCGAGGGGCAGATGCTGGCCCAGACCGAGGCCGCGCTCAAGGTGCTGGAGACGACGCCCGGCGTCGCCTCGGCGCGCGCGCTCACCGACGCCGAGCAACTGGCGCTGCTTGAGCCGTGGTTCGGTCCCGACCTGCCGGTGGACACATTGCCGATCCCGCGCCTGATCGAGGTGATCGAACAGGACGAGGGCTTTGATGCAGCCGGGCTGCGCCTGCGTCTTGCGGCCGAAGTGCCCGGCGCGGTTCTGGACGATCACACGCGATGGCGCAAGCCGCTGGTCAAGGCGGCGTCGCGGCTGCGCCTGCTGGGGTGGCTGTCGCTGGTCCTGATCGGGGGCACGATGGCGGCGATGATCACGCTGGCGGCCAATGCGGCGCTGGCGGCGAATGCGCAGGTGATCGGGGTTCTGCGTCTGGTGGGGGCGCGCGATGCCTATATCGCGCAGGCCTTCGTGCGCCGCTTTACGCTGCGCGCCCTCACCGGGGCGGCGGTGGGCATGGTGGTGGGCTGCATCGCCATCCTGTTCCTGCCGCGCACCGAGGTGGGGGGCGGGTTCCTGACCGGGCTGGGCTTTCAGGGGTGGCATTGGCTGTGGCCGCTGATGGTGCCGCTGCTGGCGGCGCTGGTGGCGTTTCTGGCCACCCGCGCCGCGGCGTTGCGCACGCTGGGGGACATGTCATGAGGGTGGCGTTTCGCTGGCTGCGCTCACTGATTTTCGTGGTGCAGATGTATCTGATGATGGCGGTGCTGGGCATCGTGTTCCTGCCCTGGGCCCTGTTCAGCCGCCGGGGCGCGCGCGTGGCCTGCAAGAGTTTTTGCCATTGGGTGCGCTGGTCTGCGGCGCTGTTGGTGGGGCTGCGCAGCGAAGTGCGCGGCACGCCGCCCACGGACGAGGTCCTGATCGCGGCCAAGCATCAGTCGTTTCTGGATATCCTGCTGATCTTCAGCGCGCTGCCCGCCGGCAAATTCATCATGAAACGTGAATTGATGTGGGCGCCGGTGATCGGCCAATATGCCCTCAGGATCGGCTGTGTGCCGGTGGATCGCGGCAAGCGCAGCCTTGCGATCAAGAAGATGGTCACCGATGTGGCGCGCGGCGCGCAGCAGCCCGGTCAACTGATCATCTATCCGCAGGGCACGCGGATCGCGCCGGGCGTCAAGGCCCCGTTCAAGGTGGGCAGCGGTGTCCTGTATCAGGAACTGAACCAGGATTGCGTGCCGGTCGCGACCAATGTCGGGGTGTTCTGGCCGCGCCGCGGGATCTATCGCAAGCCGGGCCTGGCCGTGGTCGAATTCCTGCCCCGGATCTCGGCAGGCCTGTCCAAGAAGGACTTCATGGCGCGGCTTGAGCATGACGTTGAAACCGCCTCGGATCGGTTGATGCGCGAAGCGGGGTTCGATCCGGATGCGCCGCGGCCCCAAGGATAGGCGCACCGGGATCGCGCCATGCCTTTTTCGGCAAATACAGGGAGGAGACGGAAATGCGGATCACGGATTACAAGGCCCTGACATTCGATGTCTATGGCACGCTGATCGACTGGGAAACCGGGATGGTGAACGGGCTGCAGCCGCTGATCGGGCAGGTGTCGCGCGCGCTAAGCCGGGATGAGGTTCTGGAAACCCATGCCTGGTATGAATCGCAGACCCAGGCGCAGACGCCGGGCAAGGTCTATTCGCAGTTGCTGGCGACGGTCTATCGGCGCATCGCCGAAGAATGGGGCGTCGCGGTCAGTTGGGACGATTGCCTGCGCTATGGCCGCTCGGTTCAGGACTGGCCCGCCTTTCCCGACAGCGCCGAGGCGCTGGCCTATCTCAAGCAGCATTACAAGCTGGTGGTTCTGTCCAATGTGGACAATGCCAGCTTTGCCCATAGCAACGCGCGTCTGGGCGTGAATTTCGACGGGGTCTACACGGCCGAGGATGTGGGCTCCTACAAGCCCGCGCTGCGCAATTTCGACTATATGCTGGCCAATCTGGCGCGGATGGGGATTGAAAAACGCGATATCCTGCACACCGCCGAAAGCATGTTCCACGATCACGCCCCGGCCAACCAGACCGGCCTTGCCAATTGCTGGATCTACCGCCGCCACGCCCAGGAAGGGTTTGGCGCGACGATGAATCCGGGCGACATGCCGCAGTATGACATGATGTTCCACTCGATGGCGGACATGGTCGCGGCGCATAAGGCCGCGCTGGCCGAAGGATAGAAAAACGCCGGTGGCGGCAGGATCATCCCACCGCCACCGCCGCCGCCGCGCGCCGCATCAGGCGTGGATGGCACCGTCGCCGCAGGCGAGGGCGGCCTCGCGCACGGCCTCGGAATAGGTGGGGTGGGCGTGACAGGTCAGCGCCAGATCCTGCGCCGAGGCGCCGAATTCCATCGCGACGCAGACCTCATGGATCAGATCGCCCGCCGCCGGGCCGATGATATGCGCGCCCAGGATGCGGTCGGTCTCCTGGTCGGCCAGAATTTTCACGAAACCCTCGCCCGCGAACACCGCCTTGGCGCGGGCATTGCCCACGAAGCTGAACTTGCCGACCTTGTAGGCGCGTCCCTCTTCCTTGAGCTCCTGTTCGGTCTTGCCGACCGAGGCGACCTCGGGGTGGGTGTAGATGACGCCGGGGATCACGCCGTAATTCACATGGCCATGATTGCCGGCGATCACCTCGGCGCAGGCCATGCCCTCATCCTCGGCCTTGTGGGCCAGCATCGGGCCGGTGATGGCGTCGCCGATGGCATAGATGCCCTTGATATTGGTCTGCCAGTGATCGTCGGTCTTGATCTGGCCGCGCTCGTTCAGCGCGACTCCGAGCGCGTCGAGGCCGAGTCCCTCAAGATAGGGTTTGCGCCCGGTCGACACCAGCACCACATCGGCATCGAGCACATGTTCGCTGTCATCCTTGCGCAGCTTGTAATGCACCTTGGCCTTGGATTTCGTCGTTTCGGTTTTCTGCACGGCGGCGCCCATGATGAATTTGAGCCCCTGTTTCTTCAACATGCGCTGAACGGTTTTCTGCACCTCGGCGTCCATGCCGGGGGTGATCGCATCGAGGAATTCGATCACCGTGACCTCGCTTCCCAGACGCGCATAGACGCTGCCCAGTTCCAGCCCGATCACACCCGCGCCGATCACCACCATCTTCTTGGGGATCTTGCCCAGTTCCAGCGCGCCGGTCGAGGTGACGACGATCTTTTCATCGACCTCGACACCGGGCAACGAGGCGGGTTCGGAGCCGGGCGCGAGGATGATGTTGCGGGCCTCATGCACCTCATCGCCGACCTTGACGCGCCCCGCCTCGGGGACCGAGCCCCAGCCCTTGAGCCAGTCGATCTTGTTCTTCTTGAACAGGAATTCGATGCCCTTGGTGTTCTGGGCGATCACGTCGTCCTTGTAGGCGAGCATCTCTTTCCAGTCGACCGAGGGGCTTTTGCCCTTGAGGCCCATTTTGGCGAAATTATGTTCGGCCTCATGCAGCATATGACTGGAATGCAGCAGCGCCTTGGAGGGGATGCAGCCGACATTCAGGCAGGTGCCGCCCAATGTGTCGCGCCCTTCGACGCAGGCGGTTTTAAGACCCAGCTGTGCACAGCGGATGGCGGCCACATAGCCGCCGGGGCCAGCGCCGATTACGATTACGTCATAGGAGGCCATTTACCTGTTTCCTTCGGTTCTGGACGCAGGGGCCAGTGCCCGCTGTGTCATTTGATTGCCTCCAAGCTGACTCGGAAAAGGGGGCGGGGTCAACCGGATGGCGGATGTCGGATAGTGTTGCAAGCGTGCGGATTTGAGTATTTTTGGAAAAATGAAAGGTCAGAGAAGCGCCGCGATCAGCATCAGCGTGGTCGCCGTGAACCCGACGCCCCAGATCAGCGAGTGCCAAGGCACGAGGCCGAAGGCGTAGGCGGGCACATAGAGGACGCGCGCCGCGAGATAGGTCCAGGCGCAGGCGGCGGTGAAGGGGGTGGATTGACCTGAGAGGGTGATGACCACGCAGGCGATGGTGAACAGGATCAGCCCCTCGAAATGGTTGGTCAGGGCGCGCTGCAGGCGCCCCGCAATGCCGGTGAGTTGCACCGGCGTGTCACGAGGCCCGAGCGCGGTCCGGGTACCGACCTGGCGGTTGGCTGCGACGGAATAGGCCAGGAACTGGAGCGCCTGGAGGAGGGCGGCGAGGGTGAGGGCGGTGAGTTCGGGGGTCATTCGATGTCGCTCCTTCTGTGTTTGATCCAGAGATGGAAGGGATAGACCCAGCCCAGCCCCGCAACCAGCAGCAGGCCCTTTTCGCGGGGCTGTTGGAAGCCGTCCAGCCCTTTCAGGGCCAGGATCACGCCGGCCAGGGTGGCAAACGATACCCAGAGCGCGAGCCAGAAAAGGACCGGATGCCGGGTGGGGCATGCCCTGAGCCAGCGCACCGACGCGGAACGACCGGGCCATGTCGTGTCGGGGTCTGGCGGGGGGCTGTGGCTCATCAAATCCTGGATGCGGTGTCTTTCGGGGCAGCGCAAGACGGGGGAGTGCCCGCCTTGCGCCTGGGTTTCGACGCGATTCTGCGGATCAGAGATCCATCAACAGCCGGCGCGGATCCTCGAGCGCGTCCTTGACCCGCACGAGGAAGGTCACGGCGCCCTTGCCGTCGACGATGCGGTGGTCATAGCTGAGGGCCAGATACATCATCGGACGGATCACGACCTCACCGTTGATCGCCATCGGGCGGTCCTGGATCTTGTGCATGCCGAGGATGCCCGATTGCGGGGGGTTCAGGATCGGCGAGGACATCAGCGAGCCATAGACGCCGCCATTGGAAATGGTGAAGGTGCCACCCTGCATTTCGGCCATGCTCAGCTTGCCGTCGCGGGCGCGCGCACCTTTTTCGGCGATGGCCTTTTCGATGTCGGCAAAGCTCATCGAATCGGCGTCGCGGATCACCGGCACGACCAGACCGGAGGGCGTGCCGGTGGCGATGCCCATATGCACGAAGTTCTTGTAGACGACATCGGTTCCGTCGATTTCGGCGTTGACCTCGGGGACCTCACGCAGGGCGTGCACGCAGGCCTTGGTGAAGAACGACATGAAGCCCAGCTTGACGCCGTGCTTTTTCAGGAACTCGTCCTTGTAGTCGTTGCGCAGGGCCATGACCTCGGTCATGTCGGCCTCATTATAGGTGGTCAGCATCGCGGCGGTGTTCTGGCTGTCCTTGAGGCGGCGCGCGATGGTCTGGCGCAGGCGGGTCATCTTGACGCGTTCCTCGCGGGCGGCATCATCGGCCGAGACAGGCGCGCGCGGGGTTGCGACGGGGGCGGCGGCAGGTGCAGCAGCAGCGGCGGGGGCAGCGGCGGCCCCGGCTGCGGCAGCGCGCGCGACGTCCTCTTTCATGATGCGCCCGTCGCGGCCGGTTCCGGTGACCTGATCGCGGCTGAGACCGGCCTCGGCCATGGCCTTTTTCGCCGAGGGGGCATCTTCGATGTCCTTGTCGCCGCTGTCTGCCTTGGCAGGGGCGGGGGCGGGTGCGACGGTGGCCGGACCGGCGGCGGAGGCGGAGCCACCGGACAGCACGGCCAGCTTGCCGTTGGCCTGCACGGTCGAGCCTTCGGGCGCGAGGATCTCGGTCAGTGTGCCGGCACCGGGGGCGGGGACCTCGACCGAGACCTTGTCGGTTTCCAGCTCGCACAGCATTTCGTCGGCGGTCACGGTATCGCCGACCTTCTTGAACCATGTGGCAACGGTGGCCTCGGACACGGATTCGCCCAGCGTGGGCACCATGACGTCGATCTTGGCGCCCTCATCGGCGGGTTTGGCCGGGGCGTCGTCCTTGGCCTTGCGGGGCTCATCGGGGCTGTCGCCGGATCTGGCGGTGGATTTGGCGGCGGATTTGTCGGCGGATTTGCTGGCCGCGCCTTCGTTGATGGTGGCCAGCAGGGCGTTCACGCCGACGGTTTCCCCTTCGGCGGCGACGATTTCGCCCATCGTGCCGGCGGCGGGGGAGGGCACCTCGACAGTGACCTTGTCGGTTTCCAGCTCACACAGCATTTCATCGACGGCGACCGCGTCACCGGGTTTCTTGAACCATGTGGCAACGGTGGCTTCGCTGACGGATTCACCCAGCGTGGGAACGCGTATTTCGGTTGTCATGGTTTACTTTCCTTTGATGGTCAGCGCGTCGTCAACCAACGCCGTTTGTTGTGCGATATGCTGTGAGGCAAGCCCGGTGGCGGGCGATGCGGCGGCAGAGCGGCCGACATATTCGGGGCGGGTGTTGGTGGCGCCGATCCGTTCAAGAACCCATTCGATATTGGGTTCGATAAAGGACCATGCACCCTGGTTTTTCGGCTCTTCCTGACACCAGATCATTTCGGCGTTCTTGAACCTTTCCAGTTCCTTGACCGCGGATTGCGCGGGGAAGGGATAGAATTGTTCGAACCGCATCAGATAGATGTCGTCGATCCCGCGGGCGTCGCGTTCCTCGAGCAGGTCGAAATAGACCTTGCCCGAGCACATGACCACGCGCTTGATCTTGTCGTCCGCCACCAGTTTCGTGTCGGAGTTGCCGTATTGGGCATCGTCCCACAGCACCCGGTGAAAGCTGGATCCGGTGGTGAATTCCTCGACTTTGGACACCGCCAGCTTGTGACGCAGCAGGGATTTCGGCGTCATCAGGATCAGCGGCTTGCGGAAGGTGCGGTGCAACTGGCGGCGCAGGATGTGGAAATAGTTGGCCGGGGTGGTGCAGTTGGCCACGATCCAGTTGTCCTGCCCGCACATGGTCAGGAACCGTTCCAGACGCGCCGACGAGTGTTCGGGGCCTTGCCCCTCGTAGCCGTGGGGCAGCAGGCAGACCAGGCCGGACATGCGCAGCCATTTGCTTTCGCCCGATGAAATGAACTGATCGAACATGATCTGCGCGCCGTTGGCGAAATCGCCGAACTGTGCCTCCCACAACACCAGCGCGTTGGGTTCGGCCAGCGAATAGCCGTATTCAAAGCCCAGCACCGCATATTCGCTGAGCATCGAGTCGATGACCTCGTAATGGGACTGCCCCTTGCGGATATGGTTGAGCGGATAATAGCGTTCTTCGTTGTCCTGGTTGATCAGCGCCGAGTGGCGTTGGCTGAAGGTGCCGCGTGCGCAATCCTGCCCGGACAGACGCACCGGGAACCCCTCGGTCAGCAGCGAGCCGAAGGCCAGCGCCTCACCCGTGGCCCAGTCGATGCCGGTCCCGGTCTCGAACATGGCGGCCTTGCTTTCCAGAAGGCGGCCGACGGTCCGGTGCAGCGGGAAATCGGCGGGCGGCGTCGTGAGCGCGCGCCCGATATCGTCGAATGTCTCCCTCGGGATGGCTGTGGTGGCGCGCTGGTAATCCTCGTCGTTGCGATCCAGATGCGACCATTTCCCGTCCAGCCAATCGGCCTTGTTGGGCTTGTATGTCGCGCCGGCCTCGAACTCATCGGCAAGGAGGGCCTGAAATTCGGCTTTCATATCCTCGATCTCGCCCTCGGGGATCAGGCCGTCCTTGACCAGGGTTTCCGTGTAGAGGCTGAGCGTGGTTTTCTGTTTCTTGATCTTGTTATACATGATCGGGTTGGTGAACATGGGCTCGTCGCCCTCGTTATGGCCGAAGCGGCGATAACAGATGATGTCCAGCACCACGTCCTTGTTGAACCTCTGGCGGAATTCCGTGGCCACGCGCGCGGCATGCACGACGGCCTCGGGATCGTCGCCGTTGACGTGAAAGATCGGCGCTTCGACCATCAGCGCGATATCGGTTGGATAAGGCGATGAGCGGCTGAAATGCGGCGCGGTGGTAAAGCCGATCTGGTTGTTCACCACGACATGAATGGTGCCGCCGGTCCGGTGCCCCTTGAGGCCGGACAGGCCGAAACCTTCGGCCACGACACCCTGGCCGGCAAAGGCCGCATCGCCATGCAGCAGCACCGGCAGCACCTTGGTGCGGTTGGTGTCGCTCAGCTGATCCTGCTTGGCACGCGCCTTGCCCAGAACGACGGGGTTCACCGCCTCGAGGTGGCTGGGGTTGGCGGTCAGCGACAGGTGCACCTCGTTGCCGTCGAATTCGCGGTCGCTGGAGGCGCCGAGGTGATATTTCACATCCCCCGATCCATCCACGTCCTCGGGCTTGAAACTGCCGCCCTGGAATTCGTTGAAGATGGCGCGGTAGGGTTTGCCCATCACGTTGGCCAGCACCGACAGGCGGCCACGGTGGGGCATGCCGATGATGATCTCTTCCACCCCAAGCGAGCCGCCGCGCTTGATGATCTGCTCCATCGCGGGAATCAGGGATTCACCGCCGTCCAGGCCAAAACGCTTGGTTCCCATGTATTTGACATGCAGGTATTTTTCGAAACCTTCGGCCTCGACCATCTTCTTGAGGATGGCCTTGCGCCCCTCGCGGGTAAAGCTGATCTCCTTGCCATAGCCCTCGATCCGCTCTTTCAGCCAGTTGGATTGCTCGGGGTCGGAAATATGCATGTATTGCAGCGCAAAAGTGCCGCAATAGGTGCGCCGCACGATGGACAGGATCTCGCGCATCGACGCGACTTCAAGGCCCAGCACGTTGTCGATGAAGATCGGGCGATCCATGTCGGCATCGGTAAAGCCGTAGTATTTCGGGTCCAGTTCGGGGCGGAAGGGCTGTTCGCGCAGGCCCAGCGGATCCAGGTCGGCGATCAGGTGGCCCCGGATCCGGTAGGCGCGGATCAGCATGAGCGCGCGCACCGAATCCAGCACCGCGCGCTGAATGGCGTCTTCGCTGATTTCGGCACCGGATGCGGCGGCCTTGGCGGCGATCTTGCCACCCGTGTCCCTGGTGTCGGGCAGGTCGCGGTATTCGCCGGTCAGCGCCGATGTCAGATCGTCGTCGGGCATCAACGGCCAGTCGGGGCGCGCCCATGACGGGCCTGCGGCCTCGCGCTTGATCGATACTTCGTCATCGCCCATCGCAGCGAAAAACGCCTGCCATGCCTCGTCCACCGCGCCCGGATCGTTGGCGTAGCGCGCGTATAGCTGCTCCAGATACTCGGCGTTGTGGCCTTGCATGAAGCTGGATTGGTGGAACTGATCGTTGGGGGAATGTTCTGTCATGACTGCCTCCTTTCAGAGGGCGGGGGTTAGTCGGCAGAGGGCTGTTCAATCCGCTCAAGCCGATAGCCGTCGGGATAGGTGAATTCAGGATAGGTGTGATGGCGCGAGAATGACGAATAGAGCGTATAGCTGCGCGCCGGGTCCATCACCATCGCGGTCTCGTCAAAGCGGATGACCGTGAGGTTCTGATCGGGGAATTCTTCGGGCGTGCCGTAGCGGGCCATGACCTCCATCGTCTCGGGGTTCTGCGGCCCGGCAAAGTAGCAGGCCAGGTGTTCGCCGCCTTCGGGCGTCTGCTGGATGGAGACGGCGAGAAAGGCATCGCCCTTGGTCCAGAGGTCGATGTCGCCGCCGTCGATCATGCGGATGAAATTCCCGGCAAGCTGCGGGATCGCGCCGTAGCGGCTGGCCCAGTCCTCCATGCCCGCGGTGAAGCTGGCGATATGCGCATTGGCGATGGCATTGACGGCGGCGATGCTGGATTTTTCCTGCCGCGCCCATCCGGCTGCCTCAAGCAACGGTGCCTTCTGCGGGCCGGTGGTCATCGGGTCCGAGCACAGGTCCGCGACTTCGGACATGGTTTGGGCATGCGCTGCCAGACCGGGCAGCGCGATGCACGTCGCGGTCAGCATTGCGGCAGCGGTTTGACGGGGCAGGATCATCGGTAACACTCCGTATGAAATCGCCTCCTCAGGCGGCGGGTGGTGGCCCATAGGCGTTGGTTTCGGGTTGCGACGGGCGCGTCAGCCACCAGATGAACACGACCGCCAGCACAAGCTGGACAATCCCGAAAAGCGCCATCATCCCCACGTTGCCGAGGTCCGGAATATCCGTCATCTGACCGTTTTCCATGACCGGCGCCGCCGGTGTGAGGATCATCCCAAGCACACCGACCGCGGTGGGGATCAGGAAATACCATCCCGGCCGCCCGGTGTCCTGCAAGCGGCGGAAACCGGCCGCCGTGGCGGGCACGATCAGCGCAAGCATATAGATCAGACCGAGGATCCTGATTCCCAGAAGAGAGATCACGACCCCGCCGATCACATAGGCCAGAACGAACCACCAGTATTCCGGACGCGACGCGCGCCCGCTGAAGGCGGCGTATTTGCGGGTCAGGCAGGTGGTCACAGCAGTTTGAAAGTTCATCTCAGCTCTCCCATGTTGCAATATGGCCGTTATGTCGGGTTATCCGATCGCTTCCAGCACGGCCTCGCCCAGACTGGCGGGGGATTCGGCGACGACGATGCCAGCGGCGCGCATCGCCTCGATCTTGTCCTCGGCGCCGCCCTTGCCACCGGCGACAATCGCGCCCGCATGGCCCATGCGCCGGCCCGGAGGGGCGGTGCGTCCGGCGATGAAGCCGGCGGTCGGCTTCCAGCGGCCACGCTTCTTCTCGTCAGCTAGGAATTGCGCCGCCTCTTCCTCGGCAGAGCCGCCGATTTCGCCGATCATGATGATCGAGTGCGTTTCGTCATCGGCCAGGAACCATTCCAGCACGTCGATATGTTCGGTTCCCTTGATCGGGTCGCCGCCGATGCCGACGCAGGTGGACTGCCCCAGACCCACATCGGTGGTCTGCTTGACCGCCTCATAGGTCAGCGTGCCCGAACGGCTGACGACGCCGCACGACCCGCGCCTGTGGATATGGCCGGGCATGATGCCGATCTTGCAGGCGTCGGGCGTGATGACACCGGGGCAGTTGGGGCCGATCAGCGTGGATCTGGAGCCTTGCAGCGCGCGCTTGACGCGCATCATGTCCAGCACCGGGATACCTTCGGTGATGCACACGATCAGCTCCATCTCGGCGTCGATCGCCTCGAGGATCGAATCGGCGGCAAAGGGCGGCGGGACATAGATCACCGTCGCGTTCGCCTGCGTCTCATGCCGGGCCTCATGGACCGTGTTATAGACCGGCAGGTCCAGATGCACCTGCCCGCCCTTGCCGGGGGTCACGCCGCCGACCATTTTCGTGCCATAGGCGATGGCCTGTTCGGTGTGGAACGTCCCCTGCGAGCCGGTGAGGCCCTGACAGATGACGCGGGTGTTTTCGTCTACGAGGATTGCCATTCGGTTAGCTCCAATTTTTTCTGGCTTCGAGCCTGTAATGCCCCGTGTCGTCAGCGACATGGACAACACGCCACGAAAGCCCATCATTTTCTTCGTCAATCCATACCGTCGATTTGCCGGAAGAGTTATCGATCGGTCCGAGTAGAATGACGACATCAAGGCCGGTATCTTCCAACCATGCCTTTCTAAGGTGGTCTGCGCGAGTTTGATGCCGGGAAATGTCCGGAAGGTCTGCAATCCGTGAGAAGCCGTCCTCCAGAAGTTCCCACAAATCGACGTAGAGATAAGAACCGGATTGATCATTTCCCCAGCGAATGGTGCGTTGCCAAACAGTAACTAGAACCGATCCGGCTTTTTCGGCAGTCCAAACGCCTCTTGTCGCCTTGTAATCATAACCCAAAGCATTGAACGCCATGGTTTTTGACATGCTCTTGGCGTCAACTTGATCTGTCACTTTCATCGTCACTGCTGCCACTACCCCTTCACAGCCTTCACGATCTTCTCCGCACCATCCTTCAGATTATCCGCGGCGATCACATCCAGGCCGGAATTGTTGATGATGGCCTTGCCCTTGTCCACATTCGTGCCTTCCAGACGCACGACCAGCGGCACCTTGAGGCCCACTTCCTTGACGGCGGCGACGACGCCCTCGGCGATCACGTCGCAGCGCATGATGCCGCCGAAGATGTTGACCAGAATGCCTTTCACCTGCGGGTCCGAGGTGATGATCTTGAACGCCTCGGTCACTTTTTCCTTGGTCGCGCCGCCGCCGACATCGAGAAAGTTGGCAGGCTCCGCGCCATAGAGCTTGATGATGTCCATCGTCGCCATGGCCAGACCCGCACCGTTGACCATGCACCCGATCTCGCCATCCAGCGCGATATAGTTCAGGTCATATTTCGATGCCTCAAGTTCCTTGGGGTCCTCTTCGGTGGTGTCGCGCAGTTCGGCGATGTCGGCGTGGCGATAGATCGCGTTTGAATCAAAGCCCATCTTGGCGTCGAGGCATTTCAGATCCCCCTTGTCGGTCACGATCAGCGGGTTGATCTCAAGCATCTCCATGTCCTTGTCCAGGAACAGCTTGTAAAGCGTGCCCATCAGGGCGACGCATTGTTTCACCTGCTTGCCCGAAAGCCCGAGGTTGAAGGCGATGCGCCGACCATGGAACGGCTGATAGCCGGTCGCGGGGTCGACGGAAAAACTGAGGATCTTCTCGGGGGTGTTTTCCGCGACTTCCTCGATATCCATGCCGCCCTCGGTCGAGCAGACAAAGCTGACGCGGCTGGTCTGGCGATCCACCAGAAGGGCCAGATACATCTCGGTCTCGATGCCCGATCCGTCCTCGATATAGATGCGGTTCACCTGCTTGCCCGCCGGGCCGGTCTGCTTGGTGACAAGGGTGCGGCCCAGCATGCGCTTGGCCTCTTCCGCGGCTTCCTCGACCGATTTGGTCAGGCGCACGCCGCCCGCCTCACCGGCGCCGGCCTCCTTGAAACTGCCCTTGCCGCGCCCGCCGGCGTGGATCTGTGCCTTGACCACCCAGAGGGGGCCGTCCATTTCGCCGGCGGCTGTCTTGGCCTCTTCGGCGCGCAGAACGACGCGGCCGTCCGAAACCGGCGCCCCGTAAGAGCGCAGCAGTGCTTTGGCCTGATACTCATGGATATTCATGGAAGTGTCCCGTGTTGCTGTTCTTTGGCCCTGATATATCCTCAGGATGAACGGGTGTTTAAACTGTTTCGCTCTTTTCTGCCTTTATGCCGCAGTTTTTGGCTGTTTGTGATCACACTTGAAAACGTGTGATCACAAATGCGCCGCGCCTTTCCGCTTGGCAGGGAATCAGCGCGCGGCTACGGTGATTCGGACAGGTTTTTCCATGGGAAAAGGGAACAATATGACCGGGCAGGCGGCTCTGCCGACTTGGGGGATCGTGATGACGGTCAAGGAACCCGCGCAGCTGCTGCTGGCCAATCTGGGCTGGCATCTGGGCACGGGTGCGACCGAGATTCACCTCTATCTGGATGACCCCGAAGACCCGGTCGCCGAGGCGCTCGGCGCGCTGTCACGGGTGCGCGTCATGCGCTGTGATCCGGCGCATTGGCATCAACTCGCCCCGTCCGGCAAGCGCCCGCCGACCCATCGCCGCCGCCAGGTCCTGAACGCCAATCACGCGCTGGCGCACTGCGATGTGGAGTGGCTGATCCATCTGGACGCCGATGAATTCTTGGTGCAGGACCGCCCCGTGGCCGAAGAACTGGCCGTGGTGCAGGAACTGGATTGCGAGCTGTTTTTCCCCGTGTCCGAACGGGTGTTCGAGCGCGACGCGCCGGTGGCGTCGATCTTTTCGGGGGTGTTTCGTACCTCGACCAAGGGGCTGAACCGGCGCGGCGACGGGCTGGACAATGACAAGGTGATTTTCGGCGCGCAAGAGCCGCTTCTGGTGCATGGGTTGCTCAGCCATTCGGCGGGAAAATGCGCGGTGCCGCGCGGTGGCGACTATCGGATCGGCATTCACTGGGCGTTTCGCGGCACCGGGCGGCAGCGCGCCGAACGTTATCAAAGCACCTCCACCCGGTTGTTGCATTTCGACGGGCTGACGCGGCTGCACTGGCTGTCCAAACTGCTGCGCTATGCCGAGGTTGACCCCAAATTGATGGGTATCGCGCCGCATCGCCTGGCCCAGATCGAGCGGTTTCAGCAATGCCTTGGCAGTGCCGATGAGATGCTGGAATTCCACGCCGAGCTGCGCGAATGGGACGCGGCGCGCCTTGCGCGGTTGCGTGCCTTTGGCCTTCTGGATGAGCGCCGCTTCGATCCGGCGCCGGTGATCCGCGAGGTGCTGGGCGCCCTGCCGGACCTGACGCCCGCCACCTTCGATGCGGCCCTGCGCGCCGAAAACCCCGCGCGGCTGGACAGGCTGACATGAAAACGGCGCCGGAGGGTTTTCCGGGGCCGTGCGACATGCGTTGAGCCGCCGGGGCAGACGCCTTTGTGGGGTGCGGTTCAGAAGACACGATGCAACGCAGCGGCGATAGTCCCGGATACGCAAGGGTTGCAGCCTCCGACCGGGATCTTTCCGCTCAGAAAAACCAACCGATACCGCAAGGCGCCATGCGCGTCTCCGAGGGCATTGTCGCTTATGCCGGTTTGCGCGCCAGCATGGTGGCAAACTGAAGCTGTGCCCCGTTGTGCATGACGCCAAGGTCTTCGTTGTACTTGAGCATTTCCCAACCCTGATAGAGCGCGCTGAGCTGGCCCTCATGCAGGGTGAACGGGAAGCCGATCGGGCAGGGGTGCGCGGCCGTATCCATGGCACAAACGATCAGGTTATAGCCGCCGGGCAAGGTATGCTCCTGCATATTGGCAAGAACCGCGTTGATGCGCCCGGGGTCAAGAAACATCAGGGTCACGGTACATGAAATAAACCCATAGTCGGCGTCTAATTCCGCCTGATTGATGTCATACACGCGTGGGTCGATATTGCTGATGCCTTCCTGCGCGACAATGGATTGCAGCATCTGGATGGCATTGGCGTTGCTGTCCACTGCGGTGACATCAAAACCCTGCTGGCTCAGGTACAGGGCATTGCGGCCATTGGAGCACCCCATATCGAGCATTTTGCAGGGCTCGATATGCTGGCAGGCGTTGACCACTTCGCTGTGGGGCGGGTTCATGCCGTGACGGCTGTTCAGGTCTGTCATTTCTATCTCCGGTATGGGTGCGCCCTGTTCAAGGTGCCTGGCAATGCAAGCATCTGGCTGGTCCGCTGCCGGTCTCATGGACATGCAGTCAGGCCAGCTTTGGCGCACCAATCTAGGATCATGACGGCAAGCTGCGATCAACCCCTAAAACCGCCCTCTTCAGGAATGACAGAAAAAGCGCCACCGTTCAAAACCAATCGAGTTGTCGAGGGTTTTCGCCCTGCCTTCGCTGCCGGGCTTTCCTGTGCAGCGCAGCATCAAACACTTTGGGCCAGGACAGCCATCATGAGGATCCCCGCACGGGCCCAAGGGCGCGGTCATCACTTATATGTGAAAAGGCCCCGGAGGTTATCCGGGGCCTTTTCAGTGCAGTCTTCCAGGACTTCAGGCGAGCGAGCCGTCGATGCTCTTGCAGGCCTCGACCAGGCCTTTGACGGCTTCGACGGATTTGTCGAACATCGCCTGTTCGTCCTTGTTCATCTTGATCGCGACGACCTTTTCGATGCCGCCGGCACCGATCACGGTGGGCACGCCGACGTAAAAGCCGTTCAGGCCATAGGCGCCGTCCACATAGGCCGCGCAGGGCAGGACGCGTTTCTGGTCTTTCAGGAACGCTTCGGCCATCTCGATCGCGGATGTGGCGGGGGCGTAGAAGGCGCTGCCGGTTTTCAGCAGGCCGACGATCTCGGCGCCGCCGTCACGGGTGCGTTGCACGATGGCGTCCAGTTTCTCCTGCGTGGTCCAGCCCATTTCGACCAGGTCGGGCAGGGGGATGCCCGCGACGGTGGAATAGCGGGTCAGCGGCACCATCGTGTCGCCATGTCCGCCCAGAACGAAGGCCGAGACATCGCGCATCGACACGCCGAACTCGACCGACAGGAAGTGACGGAACCGTGCGCTGTCCAGCACACCGGCCATGCCGCAGACCTTTTCATGGGGCAGGCCCGAAAATTCGCGCAGCGCCCAGACCATCGCGTCCAGCGGGTTGGTGATGCAGATCACGAAGGCGTTCGGGGCGTGATCGCGGATACCCTCGCCGACGGATTTCATGACCTTGAGGTTGATGCCCAGCAGGTCATCGCGGCTCATCCCGGGTTTGCGGGCCACGCCTGCGGTGACGATGCAGACGTCGGCGCCGGCGATGTCGGCGTAATCCTGCGTGCCGCTGAGTGTGGCGTCAAAGCCTTCGGCAGGGCCGGATTCGGCAATATCGAGCGCCTTGCCCTCGGGGATGCCTTCGGCAATGTCGAACATCACGATATCGCCCAATTCCTTGAGCGCCGCGAGATGGGCGAGGGTGCCGCCGATTTGTCCTGCGCCGATAAGCGCGATTTTAGGTCTGGCCATGGGATAGATCTCCGCTGGGTGAATTTGCGCCATTAGCTATCCAATCCCGCCAGCACGCGCAAGCGTGATAGCCATGCGGGCAGGCGGCAAGGCAGGGGGCGGCAAGGCATAGGGCGCGGCGGCGCGCGGCACAAAGGGAAAAGGCCGCCCCATGGAAGGGGGCGGCCAATCCGGCGCACGCGGTGCGCCCATGACACATCAGGGACGGGACAGGTCAGTCTGACGTGTATTCGGGTTGCGCCTTCAGCGCGTCTTCGGTCGAGTCGATGTAGATCACCAGATCGCCGCTGTCTGTGTTGCGCAGGATCTGCAGCTCATCGAAGGTGACGGCGATGGGTTTTTCGCCCATGCCAAGGAAGCCGCCGACATTGATCACGACATTCTGGACCTTGCCATCCTCACCCAGAACGATCGAGTCGATCGAGCCGACGTCTTCGTCGTCAAGGCCATAGACGGTGGCCCCTTCCAGGTCGTCGGCCGTCAGTTCATGCACCTTTTCGGTGGTCACTTCGGCATAGCCTTCGCGCTCGATTGCGGGCCGGGTCAGCATCGGACGTTTCATCGCGCCGTCTGCGGGGGTATCGGCGGTCGCGGCGTCATTGGCGGCGGCATCCGTGGCCATGGCGCGGGATTCGGGGGTGTAGACCCCGTAATCATAGGCCGGCGCGTTGCCCAGCATGTCCTTGTCCGTTGTCACCATCAGGAAGCGGTCATTGCTGTCGCCTTCCTCGCGGACAACCTTGATCGTGTCCATCGACACGGCGACGTCACGTTCGCCCATGCCCAGGAACCCGCCAACGCCCAGGATCACGGCCTGAACCTGACCGTCCTGGCCGATGATGATGTCGTTGACTTCACCGATGTCTTCCCATTCCTTTTCAGCGCCATCCATCACCGGTGCGGTGACGTCCATGCCCTCGGCGGTGTTATAGACACGCATCCCGATCAGGTCACTGGCGTAGAAATCGGAACTGGATATTTCCGTCATGTTACCAAAGCCTTGGCCACCCGTTTGGGCAAAGGCAGGCGAGGCCAGAAGCAAGGCGGCGGCAGTTGTCGTCATAAGGCGTTTCATGTTTTTCTCCTATTCGTGGTTGCTATAACCGTCGTATGGGCACCCAACGGCGCGGCGCCAAGAAAGGTTCCGACGCGGTGTGCCGGGATCGTGGTTCCGGCGGCGAAACGCCGATCGGCGCAGCAGGACCGGGCCCTTGCGCGCGCACGGGTTTCGCGCCCGGGTTTTCTGCGTTGCGGCGAAATAGGTCTTGAACAAATCACGCGAAAAATGGCATCCCTGCGCAAGATAATTGCGGCAACACCCGGAGATGGAGACAGGCCAATGGACATCACGACACATCCCTTCCGCTCGGTTCTCTATATACCCGGCTCAAATCAGCGGGCGCTGGACAAGGCGCGCAGCCTGCCGGCGGATGCGATCATCTTTGACCTCGAGGATGCCGTCGCCCCCGATGCCAAGGCCGAGGCGCGCAGGATCCTGCGCGAGGCCCTCGGCGCGGGGGGGTATGGCAAACGGGCCAGGATCGTGCGGATCAATGCGCTCAGCACCGAATGGGGGCTTGAGGATGCGCGGATGCTGGGCGATGCGGGCGCGGATGCGATCCTGCTGCCCAAGGTGAATTCGCCGTCGGATGTGGACACGCTGGCGGATCTGCTGCCTGCGTATGTGCAGATCTGGGTGATGATGGAGACGCCGCACAGCATCTTCAACGCGCCCGCGATTGCGGCCCATGCCCGTGTCACCGGCCTTGTCAGCGGCACCAACGATCTGGCCAAGGACCTGCATTGCCGCACGCGCGCCGATCGCCTGCCCTTGATGCACGCCCTGCAAAGCATCGTCATGGCCGCACGCGCGGCGCGGATCGTGGCGATTGACGGGGTCTATAACCGGTTTCGCGATGACGAAGGGCTGGCGGCGGAATGCGAACAGGGCCGTGATCTGGGCTTTGACGGCAAGACGCTGATCCATCCGGCGCAGATCGGCGGGGCCAACGCCGCCTTTGCGCCGGCCGCGGACGAGATTGATCTGGCCCGCCGGCAGATCGACGCCTATGAGACCAGCAAGGCATCGGGGCAGGGGGTTGCGGTGGTCGATGGGTCGATCGTCGAAAACCTGCATGTCGCCGAAGCGCAGCGCATACTGGCGCGCGCCGATGCCGTCGCCGCGATGGCGGCCGAACAGGAGAAAACGACATGACCGGATTTCTGATACTCAGCCTTGGCCTTGCGCTGTGGATGCTGCCGCATCTGTTCAAGCGCCTGATGCCCGCACGTCGCGCCGCATTGGGCGACAAGGCGCGCGGCCCCGTGGCGCTGGCGGTTCTGGGCGGTGTGATCCTGATGGTGATCGGCTATCGCATGGCCGATTTCATCCCCGTCTATACCCCCATTCCGGGGATCGGGCATCTGAACAACCTGTTGATGTTGTTCTCGGTTTACTGCTTTGGCATTGCGCCGACCAAGGGCTTGCTTGCCAACCGCATCCGGCATCCGATGCTGACCGGGGTGGTGATCTTTGCGGGTGCGCATCTGTTGGTGAATGGCGATGTGGCCTCGCTGATCCTGTTTGGCGGTCTGGGGCTGTGGGCGCTGTTGGAGATGGCGCTGATCAACCGCACGACGGGTGCATGGGTGCGCCCGCCTGCCGGCAGCTTTGTCGGCGATCTGAAGAACATCGTTGGCACGCTGATCATCTACGGGGTGGCGGTGGGCATACATGCATTGCTGGGCCATAGCCCGTTTCTGGGGACATACGGATGAAACTTTACCGATTTCTGAGCGAAGATGACACATCGGCCTTCTGCCACAAGGTGACGGACGCCCTGAACAAGGGCTGGGAACTCTATGGCACGCCCACCCAGTCATTCGATGCGGCGCGCGGCGTGATGCGCTGTGGTCAGGCCGTGGTCAAGGAGGTCGAGGGCACCTATACGCCGGACACCAAGCTGGGGGCGCATTGAGCATGGCAAAGACCAATCCGGGCCGGTTTTTCGAGGATTACACCATTGGCGAGGTGATCCGCCATGCGGTTCCGCGCACCGTTTCGGGGGGGGAGCGCGCGCTCTATCACGCGCTTTATCCGGCGCGTCATGCGCTCTATTCCTCGGATGATTTCGCGCGCGATTGCGGGCTGGGCGCGGCCCCGCTGGATGATCTGGCGGCGTTTCATGTGGTGTTCGGCAAGACGGTGCCGGATATCTCGCTGAACGCGCTGGCCAATCTGGGCTATGCCGAGGGGCGCTGGCTGAAGCCGGTCTATCCCGGCGACACGATCCGCGCCACCTCCGAGGTGATCGGGCTCAAGCAGAATTCCAACGGCAAATCCGGGGTGGTCTGGGTGCGCACGCGCGGCCTGAACCAGCGCGACGAGGTGGTGCTGGAATATGTCCGCTGGGTGATGGTGCGCAAGGGCAATGCGGATGCGCCCGCGCCCGAGACGGTGATCCCGGATCTGAAGGACGCGCTGACGGCGGATCAACTGACCATCCCCGAGGGGCTGGATTTCACCGATTACGATTTCACCCTCGCGGGTGAGCCGCATCGCTGGGGGGATTATGCGATAGGCGAGCAGATCGACCATGTGGACGGCGTCACTGTCGAGGAAGCCGAGCACATGATGGCCACCCGCCTGTGGCAGAACACCGCCAAGGTGCATTTCGACACCGGCGCGCGCCCTGACGGGCGGCGGCTGATCTATGGCGGGCATGTGATCTCGATGGCGCGAAGCCTCAGTTTCAACGGGCTGGCCAATGCGCAGATCATTGCCGGGCTGAATGGCGGCGCGCATGCCAATCCCTGTTATGGCGGCGATACGATCAGGGCATGGTCCGAGGTGCTGGACAAGGCCGAGACGCCGGCGCCGGGCGTCGGCGCGCTGCGCCTGCGGCTTGTGGCGACCACTGGAGGAGAGCCGTTTACCCTGAAGGGCGAGGATGGCAGATACCTGAGCCATGTGTTGCTGGATCTGGATTACTGGGCGCTTGTTCCGCTGTGATCGTGCTGTGAAGATGCCATGATCGGGGGCGGATCGGATTGCGTGCGCGTGGCGCGCGCAGGGCGTGGCGGATTGGCGTATTTGGCAATTGGCGCGTCTGGAATCGCAGGTTTGTGCGAACTGGCCCTTGCAGGAGCGCTCCGCGCGGGAGTATTTGTGGAAAAATGAAGGGTGGACCGGAAGGATCTGCTGAGTCACGGGGCGAGTCCCGCCGGGGTAACCCGATAATGTGATCACATGGCATTTTGATGTGATCACAAACCGGGGTTCTGCGTCAAATTGCCTGCGAATTCGGGGAATTGGGGCTGTGCATCCGTGACAAGCGCGCTAAAACGATCCACAAAAGACCAGCCAAGCATGGAGTCTCATGTCACGGGACCATGTGCCAAAGGAAGGGACCATTTGATATGGCCGATGTGAACCGGGGCGAGCGCCCGCTTTCGCCGCATATTTCGATTTACCGCCCGCAGATGACCTCGATCTCGTCGATCCTGACGCGGATCACCGGTAACGCGCTGATCGTGGCGGTGGTGCTGATGGTCTGGTGGCTGCTGGCCGCCGCGACCGGGCCGGAATATTTTGCAACTGCGAATGCGGTCGTGACCTCATGGTTCGGCGATCTGGTGTTCACGCTGTCGCTGTGGGCGATCTGGTATCATTACCTGGCCGGGCTGCGGCATCTGATCTGGGATGCCGGGCGCGGCTTCGAGATCAAGACCGCCGAGATGCTGGGCTGGGTCTGTGTCATCGGTTCGGTCGTTCTGACCGTTCTCACACTCATCATCATTTAAGGGAGGCGAGCCATGCGTTATCTGACCGCCCGCAAACGTGCGACAGGCAAGGGGGCCTCGGGCACCGGCACCGAGCATCACTGGTACATGACCGTCAGCGCCGTCGGGCTGGCGCTGATCGTGCCGACGTTTCTCTATGTTTTCGGTAGCGCCCTCGGGGGCAGCCATCAAGAGGTGCTGGCCACCTTTGCGCATCCCGCCGTGGCGATCCTGACCGGGCTGGTCCTGTTTGTCGGGCTGGAGCATTTCCGCAAGGGTGCGCAGATCATGATCGAGGATTACACACGCGGCAGCACGCGCAGGATCCTGATCATCGTCGTGGCCGTATTGTCATATGGGATGACGGCGACAGGTCTGTTTGCCCTTGCCAAAATCGCGCTTTGAGGAATTGAATGATGGCTGCTTATGAATATGAAACCCATGACTATGATGTTGTCGTGGTCGGGGCCGGTGGCGCCGGATTGCGCGCAACTTTGGGCATGGCGGAACAGGGGTTGCGCACGGCCTGCGTGACCAAGGTTTTCCCGACCCGCTCGCACACTGTCGCCGCACAGGGCGGCATCGCCGCGTCGCTGTCCAACATGGGGCCGGATCACTGGCAGTGGCACATGTATGACACGGTCAAGGGCAGTGACTGGCTGGGCGATACCGACGCGATGGAATACCTCGCGCGCGAGGCCCCCAAGGCGGTTTACGAGCTTGAGCATTACGGCGTGCCGTTTTCGCGCACCGAAGAGGGCAAGATCTATCAGCGCCCGTTTGGCGGGCACACCACCGAATTCGGCGAAGGCCCGCCCGTGCAGCGCACCTGCGCCGCCGCCGACCGCACCGGGCACGCGATCCTGCACACGCTTTACGGGCAGAGCCTGAAGAATAATGCCGAGTTCTATATCGAGTATTTCGCCATCGACCTGATCATGTCCGATGATGGCGCCTGCACCGGTGTCGTCTGCTGGAAGCTGGACGATGGAACCATCCATGTGTTCAATGCCAAGATGGTCGTGCTGGCCACGGGCGGTTACGGGCGCGCCTATTTCAGCGCCACATCGGCGCATACCTGCACCGGCGACGGTGGCGGGATGGTGGCGCGCGCGGGTCTGCCGCTTCAGGACATGGAGTTCGTGCAGTTCCACCCCACCGGCATCTATGGCGCGGGCTGTCTGATCACCGAGGGTGCGCGCGGTGAGGGCGGGTATCTGACCAACTCGGAAGGGGAGCGTTTCATGGAGCGCTATGCGCCCCAATACAAGGACCTTGCGCCGCGCGATTATGTCAGCCGCTCGATGACGATGGAGATCCGCGAGGGGCGCGGCGTGGGGCCGGATGGCGATCATATCCACCTGAACCTCAGCCACCTGCCGCCCGAGGCACTGCACCTGCGCCTGCCGGGCATTTCCGAATCGGCGCGCATCTTTGCCGGTGTCGACGTCACCAAGGAGCCGATCCCGGTCCTGCCCACGGTGCATTACAACATGGGCGGCATTCCGACCAATTACTGGGGCGAGGTTCTGAACCCGACCAAGAAGGACCACAACGCCGTCGTGCCCGGCCTGATGGCCGTCGGCGAGGCGGGCTGTGCCAGCGTGCATGGTGCGAACCGGCTTGGCTCGAACTCGCTGATCGACCTTGTGGTGTTCGGCCGCGCCGCCGCGATCCGCGCCGGCAAGGTGGTGGATGCCGACAGCGCCGTGCCCGCAACCAACACCGCGCAGGTCGACAAGGCGCTGGCGCGGTTTGACGGGCTGCGCCATGCGTCGGGGGGCACGCCGACGGCGGAATTGCGCCTTGAGATGCAAAAGACCATGCAGGCCGACGCGGCCGTGTTCCGCACCTCCAAGACGCTGGCCGAAGGGGTCGAGAAAATGACCGTGATTGCCGCCAAGCTGGACGATCTTCACGTCACCGACCGCTCCCTGGTGTGGAATACCGACCTGATGGAGACGCTGGAACTGACCAACCTGATGCCCAACGCGCTGGCCACGATCACCGGCGCCGAAGCCCGCCAAGAAAGCCGCGGCGCCCATGCCCATGAGGATTTCAGCGCCCGCGACGATGAAAACTGGCGTGTGCACACGATCGCACGGGTGAACGGCTCATCGGTTGACCTGAGCTATCGCGACATCGTGGTGGACCCGCTGACCACCGAGGCGGAGGGCGGTATCTCGCTGGCGAAGATCGCGCCGAGAGAACGGACGTTCTGATGCGCTGGCTCGTTGGCATATTGGTCCTTTGCACGGCCGCGGCATGTTCGACGGCCAATGACATGGCCGACGATCTGGCGCGGGGCCGGGCCAAGGCCGTGGTCAACGGCTATGTCGAGACCAGATATCCGGGGCTGAACGCGGCGCCGATCACCGATTGCATCATCGACGCTGCAGATTCGCGCGAGATCCTGCAAATCGCCGGCGCGACGATCACCGGCCTCGATGCGGGCACGGCCGAGCAGATCAGCCTGATCGCGCGGCGTCCCGAATCCTTGCAATGCATTGCCCAGAATGGCCTGACCCTGTTGGGCTGATAGGAGTAGAAGAATGGTTCAACTGACCCTTCCCAAGAACAGCCGGATGACCACCGGCAAGACATGGCCCAAACCTGCGGGCGCCACCAATCTGCGCAAGTTCCAGATCTATCGCTGGACGCCGGATGACGCCAAGAACCCGTCGGTGGACACCTATTTTGTCGATATGGACACATGCGGGCCGATGATTCTGGACGCGCTGATCAAGATCAAGACGGAGATCGACCCGACGCTGTCTTTCCGCCGCTCCTGCCGCGAGGGGATCTGTGGCTCCTGCGCGATGAATATCGACGGGATCAACACTCTGGCCTGTATCTATGGCATGGATGAGATCAAGGGCGACGTGAAGATCTATCCGCTGCCGCATATGCCGGTGGTGCGCGACCTGATCCCGGATCTGACCCATTGGTATGCGCAGCATGCCAGCATCAAACCCTGGCTGGAAACCAGGACCAACAGCCCCGCCAAGGAGTGGAAGCAGTCGATCGAGGACCGCGAAAAGCTGGATGGCCTTTATGAATGCGTGATGTGTGCCTGCTGCTCGACCGCCTGCCCCAGCTATTGGTGGAACGGCGACAGGTATCTTGGACCGGCCGCATTGCTGCACGCATATCGCTGGATCGTCGACAGCCGCGATGAGGCCACGGGCGAGCGTCTGGATGATCTGGAAGACCCGTTCAAGCTGTATCGCTGCCACACGATCATGAACTGCACCAAGACCTGCCCGAAGGGATTGAACCCGGCCAAGGCGATTGCCGAGATCAAGAAGCTGATGGTGGAACGTGTGGTCTGAGGCTGCGGCGGTGGTCTGAGGCGCAACCGGGCAGTATCAGGCATCTGAATGAAACGGGGGCGCCATGTTCGTTGTCATCGGGCTCGTGTTGGCGCTTGTGCTGGTGCTGATTTTCAGCAACCGACGCACCCGAAATTGCCGCTGGCGCGAGGATCGCGCCGGCGATCGCGACGGGCAGAAGCATTATAAATGCATGTCCTGCGGCCCGGATGCCTTTACAAGCACGGGCAAACCGCCTTTGGATTGCAAGGCAAACACGCCTGATCTGTGAGGACATGATGACCCAGCCCCCCGATGCCGCCGCCCGCCGCGCCATTGCGCCGGTGATCTGCTATCCCAATGACACGCTGCCGGTGCCGCAGATGGATCTGTATCGCGCCGCGCGAGAGGGGGCGCGCAAGCTGGGTGAGGTGCTGGTGCCGCCGCGCGACGCGGCCAGTTTCCGCGCCGGGGCGGGGCAGTTTTTCCGCATCACCTCGGTCGAGGGGCCGCAGGTGGGGGATCTGAACCTGTGGAACGCCAATGACCTGAGCGAGCGGTTCTATTCCGGCAAGTCGCGTGCCCTGCACGGCACCCATCTGGATCTGGGCGAGCGGATGTGGTCCTGCCTGCCCTATCTGCGCCCGATGGCGACAATCACCACCGACACGCTGGGCTGGTATGGCATGGATCAGCATGGCGGCGGCGTGCATGACGTGATCGGCACGCGCTGCGATCCCTATACCGGCAATCTGCTGGCGGGGACGCAATATCACCATTGTTGCCATTCCAACCTGATCCGGGCGCTGGCCGATGAGACCGGCATGACCCTGGCGCAGGCCGAAACGCATGTGCATGACGTGCTGAACGTGTTCATGTGCACCGGGTTCACCCGCGACACCGGCCAGTATTTCATGAAGGCCAGCCCGGTGCGCCCCGGGGACCATATCGAGTTTTTTGCCGAAATCGACCTGCTGGGCGCGCTGAGTGCCTGTCCGGGCGGGGATTGCTCGGCCGAGCATTCCAGCGACAGCGCGGCGTGTTATCCGCTTCTGGTCGAGATTTTCGCGCCCGAGGACGGCGCGCTCGAGGGGTGGAGCAGCCCGGCGGTGAACGGGTATGACCGCAGCCACGGGCGCGGCTGAAGCCGGCGCGGGAATTCGAGTATTTTTGCAAAGAAGAAAGCGGGGGCCGATACTTGTTTCGGTCGCCGGTCAGACCCGGTGATAGGGCGATCCGGCCAGGATGGTTGCGGCGCGGTAGAGTTGTTCGGCCAGCATCACGCGCACCAGCATATGCGGCCAGACCATCGCGCCGAATGACAGCGTCAGATCGGCGGTGTCGCGCAGATCGGGTGCGATACCGTCGGCGCCGCCGATGACGAAGGCCACATCGCGCGCGCCACTGTCGCGCCAGGTGGCGAGGTGGCGGGAGAACTGCACGGAGTCGAGGAGTTTGCCCCGTTCGTCCAGCATCACGCGGGTCGCGCCCTCGGGGATGGCGCGGGCCAGAAGGGGGGCTTCGCCGGTCATGCCGCCGCTTTTGCGGTCATCGACCTCATTCAGGGTCAGGGGGCCAAGGCCAAGGGCGCGGCCCGTGCGCCCGAACCGGGTGGTGTAATCGTCAAACAGCTTGCGCTCGGGACCGGTGCGCAACCGGCCCACGGCGCAGATATGCACGCGCATTCAACCGGGCGATGCGGCGGCGTAGGGCGTTTCGGGCTGTGCCGAGGCGGGCAGCCACATTTTTTCCAGTTGATAGAAGTCGCGCACTTCGGGGCGGAACACATGCACGATCACGTCGCCGGTGTCGATCAGCACCCAATCCCCGGCCGCCTTGCCTTCGATCCGGGCGGCGCGGCCGAGATCGGTCTTGAGCCGCTCGACCAGATGATCGGAGATCGAGACGACCTGCCGCGAGGACCGCCCCGAGCAGATCACCATGTAATCCCCGATGGCGGATTTGCCGCGCAGGTCGATCTGCACGACGTCTTCGGCCTTGTCTTCGGTGAGTGAGGAAAGGATGCGCGCAAGCTGGGCTTCGCTGGATGCGTCTGCGGCCACCCCTGTCACGGGCGCGCGGTTGTCTGCGGCCTTTGCCGCGTGGGTCGTGAGTGACAGGACAGTGTCCTCCTGCGTTGCGCACCTGTAACGGCCCCGGTGCCGGGCATGAAGCAAAGATAGCAAGGCAAGTGCGAATTTTCAATGAGAAGCGGGCAGAGATGGCGCCAGATTGCGCAATCCTGCGTCAAATGCGCCATCTTTTGGGGCTGTGCAATGCCCAAACGGGGCTGTTCAGTCGGAAACTTCGCCTGTTGCGAGCGTGGCGGCGGGTTTGGCCTGTTCGTCGTCCAGAATCCGCACCTCGCGTTGCGGGAAGGGATGTGTCAGCCCCTCTTCCTTGAAGGCGTCCCACAATGCCAGATAGACATTGCCGCGGATATTGGTCAGGCCCTTGGTCGGGTCGGTGATCCAGAAGCGCAGGATGTAGTTCACGCTGCTGTCGCCGAACCCCACGATATGACAGACCGGCGGGTTGCCGGGCAGCACGCGTGTCACGCTTTTGGCGGCTTCGATCGCGACGCGGCGCACGGTATGGGGATCATCGCAATAGGCGGTGCCGAAATGGATATCGAGGCGCACCAGTTCGTTGGAATGGGACCAGTTGACCACCTGCCCGGTGATCAGGTCTTCGTTGGGGATCAGGTATTCGCGCCCGTCGCGGGTGACGACGCTGACATAGCGCGCACCCAGCGAGTTGATCCAGCCGAAGGTCTCGCCCAGGCTGATCACGTCGCCGGGCTTGATGGATTTGTCCAGCAGGATGATCACGCCCGACACGAGGTTGGACACCACCTTTTGCAGGCCAAAGCCCAGCCCGACGCCGATGGCACCCGAGAGGAACGCAAGGCCCGTCAGGTCGACGCCGACGGTGCGCATCCCGATGAAGAACGCGGCCGTGAACAGGATCACCTGAAGGAACTTGACCGCCAGCACCTGCATGGAGGGCGATATTTCCTCGTTCATGCGGATCTGTGCGGTGATGGCGCGCGATATGAACCGGGCCATGAAAAACAGCACCCCGAGGATGCCTACCGCCTGCGCGATGATCCACACCGACAGCCGGGTCTGGCCCATCTCGAACCCGATGCTGTCCATGAGTTGCTGCGCCTCGTCGGTGAGGCCCAGCAGGATCAGCGTCGCCCATGTCCAGCCGACATAGCGCACGACCTTGCGCAGAAAACCGTTTGCAATCAGCCGTGTGACGATGGCGATGATCAGCCAGGCCAGGGCCAGGCTGGCGACGATCCCGATCAGGTAGGACCGGCTGGGCCAGGTTGTCTCCTGCATGATCAGATAGCAGGGCCAACTGATCAGGATGAAGAAGATCAGGCGCAGCCGGCGATGCAGCAACAACAGGAAGCGCAGCCGCCATTTCGGCCAGCCCTCGCGCGTGCGCAGCCAGTTATGCGCCACCGGGCCGAACAGGCGGGCCAGGATATGCGCCGCGACCATGATGGCAAGGATGATGGCGATCTGATAGGCGTTCCATGGGCGCAACAGGCCTTGGACAAACCCGTTCACCAGATCCCAGATATCCAGTGCGATATCCTGGACATTGGCCCGCTGGCCGCCCGGCGGCCCCAGGCCCGGAACCGAACTCCCGCCACCCGGTGCCGACGAAATCCCCTCGGGCTGGCCGGTGGCGATGCCGGAAAACGACATTGGTTCAGGTCTGCCGGTGCTTTGGGCCACGTCGCTCATCCTTTGCAATTTCGCACGGGGCGGGCAAACCGGCAAGCCCCGGATGTGTCCGGCGTGGCGTTTCCACTCCCACTGGACAAGCCAGGGTGTTTGGCGTCTGATCCGCGAAACTGAAGGAGACGCAAATGACCACCGCCCTGATCACCCATCCCGATTGCCTGCTGCATGTCACCCCGCCCGGCCATCCCGAGCAGGTGGCGCGCCTCGAGCATATTCTGGCAGCCCTCGAAGGCAAGGACCTGCTGCGCATCAAGGCGCCGCTGGTGGCCGAGGATGATCTGGTGCGGGTGCATCCGCGCGCCTATGTCGAGGCGATCCGCGCCGCCGCGCCCCAGAAGGGGACGGTTTCGCTGGATGCGGATACGCATATGTCGCCCGGCACCCTGAACGCGGCGCATCGCAGCGCGGGCGGGGCGGTCAAGGGCGTGGATCTGGTGATGAGCGGCGAGGCGAAAAACGCCTTTGTCGCAACCCGCCCGCCGGGCCATCACGCAGAGCGCGAAACGCCGATGGGGTTCTGCCTGTTCGGCAATGTGGCGATTGCGGCGAAATATGCGCTGGATCATCACGGGCTGTCGCGCGTCGCCATCGTCGATTTCGACGTGCATCACGGCAATGGCACCCAGGACCTGCTTGAGGATGAGGCGCGGATCCTGTTCTTTTCCAGCCATCAAAGCCCGCTCTGGCCGGGAACCGGGGCCGCCGATGAGACCGGCGCGCATGACAACATCGTCAATCTGCCTTTGCCACCGCATAGCAACGGGGCCGTGTTCCGCAAGCTGATGGAGGACCGCGTGCTGCCCGCCATAGACGAGTTTGGCCCAGACCTGATCCTGATTTCGGCCGGATTTGACGCGCATAGGGCCGATCCGCTGGCGGAACTGGATCTGACCGAGGCGGATTTCGCCTGGATCACCGAAAAGCTGTGCGATCTGGCCGATACCCATTGCGCGGGGCGCATCGTGTCCTGTCTTGAGGGCGGGTATGACCTGAACGCGCTGGCGGCCAGTGCGGCGGCGCATGTGGATGTGCTGATCGCGCGCGGGCGCTGAATGGCGCAGATCGGTCCCGGTTGCCTTGACGTTACAGATTTCGCCCCATCGGAGAGTTGAATGCGCGTCGGTTTTATCCTGCTTGCCCTGGCCTATGTGCTCAGCCAGTTCTTTCGCGCCTTTCTGGCCGTGCTGGGCGGGGTTCTGGGGCGCGACATCGGCGCCATGCCCGAGGACCTGGCCCTTGCCTCGGGGCTCTGGTTCGTTTCATTCGCGCTGGCGCAATTGCCGGTCGGCTGGGCGCTGGACCGGATCGGGCCGCGGCTGACGGCGTCGGTGCCGCTGGTTCTGGGCTGCGGTGGCGGGGCGGTGATCTTTGCCATCGCCAGCAGCGCGGTGCACGTCAATATCGCCATGGTGCTGATCGGGGTCGGCTGTTCGCCGGTGCTGATGGCGGCCTATTATATCTTCGCACGTCAGTTTCCGGCGGCGCATTTTGCGACACTGGGGGCGCTGATGCTGGGCGTGGGATCGCTGGGCAATCTGGTGGCGTCCTATCCGATGGCGCTGGCCGCCGAGACCTTTGGCTGGCGGGCGTCGCTCTGGGGGCTGGCGGCAATCGCGATCCTGCTGGGGGTGGGGCTTGCGCTGAGCGTGCGCGATCCCGCGCCGGTCGAGGGTGGCGCGCGCGGGTCGCTTCTGGACCTGCTGAAAATTCGCGCGCTCTGGCCGATCCTGCCGCTGATGTTTGTCGGCTACACGCCGTCGGCCGCCATTCGCGGGCTGTGGATGGGCCCCTATCTGACCGACATCTTTGCGCTGGATACCGGGCAAGTCGGGCAGGCGACGCTGGTGATGGGGGTGGCGATGATTTGCGGGACGTTTCTATATGGGCCGATGGACCGGATCTTTGGCACGCGCAAATGGGTGTGTTTCATCGGGGCGTTCTGCGGTGTGGTGCTGACCCTGACACTGGCCGCTGTGGTCGGCCACAACGTGATCCTGTCGATTGCACTCTGTGCGGGGATCGGGCTGTGCGGGGCGAGTTTCCCGGTGATCATTGCGCATGGCTGCAGCTTTCTGCCGGCGCATCTGGCGGGGCGGGGGGTGACGCTGATGAACCTGTTCGTCATCGGCGGCGTCGGGGTGATGCAATTCGCCTCGGGTCCGCTGCACGGGACGATTGCTGCGCAAAGCGGGGCCGAGGCGGCCTATACCACGTTGTTCACGTTTTTCGGGCTGACATTGCTGGTCGGCGTGGTGATCTATTTCTTCAGCCGCGATCAGGCGCGTGTCTGACACCCCTTTCCTCGGGGCGGGTTAAAGTCTAAGACGCCCCTGCCATTCCTGTCATATCTGGAGATGAAATCATGGGGTATAAGGTTGTTGTCGTCGGGGCCACGGGCAATGTGGGCCGCGAGATGCTGAACATTCTGGCCGAGCGGCAGTTTCCGGTCGATGAGATCGCCGTTCTGGCGTCGCGCCGCTCGCTGGGCAGCGAAGTCAGCTTTGGCGACAGGACACTCAAGACGCAGGATCTGGACACGTTCGATTTCACCGGATGGGATATCGCGTTGTTCGCCATCGGGTCCGAGGCGACCAAGACCTATGCGCCACGGGCGGCGAAACAGGGCTGTATCGTGATCGATAACAGCTCGCTCTATCGCTATGATCCCGACATCCCGCTGGTCGTCCCCGAGGTGAACCCCGAGGCGGTCGAGATGGTCCACAAGCGCAACATCATCGCCAACCCCAACTGCTCGACCGCGCAGATGGTCGTTGCGCTGAAACCCCTGCATGACCGCGCCCGGATCAAGCGCGTGGTGGTCAGCACCTATCAATCCGTATCCGGTGCCGGCAAGGAGGGCATTGATGAGCTGTGGGACCAGACCAAGGCGACGTATAATCCGACCGATCACAAACCGGCGCGAAAATTCACCAAGGACATCGCCTTCAACGTGATCCCGCATATTGATGCGTTCATGGACAGCGGCGACACCAGGGAAGAATGGAAGATGATGGTCGAGACCAAAAAGATCGTCGACCCCTCGATCAAGGTCACCGCGACATGCGTGCGCGTGCCGGTCTTTGTCGGCCATTCCGAGGCGATCAACATCGAGTTCGAAGAATTCCTGGATGAGGACGAAGCCCGCGACATCCTGCGCGAGGCCCCCGGCATCATGGTGATCGACAAGCGTCAGGACGGCGGCTATGTGACGCCGCGCGAATGCGCCGGGGATTTCGCCACCTTCATCAGCCGGATTCGTCAGGACTCCACGATCGAGAACGGCCTGAACCTGTGGTGCGTGTCCGACAACCTGCGCAAGGGCGCGGCGCTGAACGCGGTGCAGATCGCCGAGACGCTGGGCACTCGGGTTCTCAAGAAGGGCTGAGGCGCGCCTTTGCGCCCCGATCCACGGCAAGACAGTATTGGCGGGCGTCCCAACCGGGGCGCCCGTTTTCATTCGGGCGCGCCAGCATGGCATGCGTCGCGTCAACATAGCGTGATTTCGCGCATGGCGCTTGCAATCATACGGCGGGCGGCAAACATTGCGACATGTCTTTTGGAGGATTTGTTTGATGCGCGCCTTGCCCCTTTTTATCGCCCTGTTGCCGAGTGCCCTCTGGGCCGATGACATTCCGCTGACCAGCAAGGTCAGCGCGGTCACGCTCTATCCTCAGGGTGCGACGATCACCCGCAATGTTCCGTTCACCGCCCCCGCCGGGCAGCATGATCTGATCCTTCTGGATCTGCCGCGCGATACCGATCTCAACTCGCTTCGCGTCGAGGTCGAGGGCGCGACAATGGGCAGCGTCAGTGCGCGGCGCGATTTCGTCCCGCCCCAGGACGAGCGCAAAAGCGAGGCGCTGGCCAAGGCCGAGGCCGAGGTGACCCGGCTGGAGGATGCGCTGCGCGTCGCCCGCGCGGACATTCAGCGCACCCGCCTCGAGCAGGAGGCGGCGGATGCGCGCGTCGCGTTCCTTGCGCAGATCGGCAAGGGCGAGGGCGTGGCGCAGATGGACGTCGGCGCGCTGCGCGATCTGGTCGGAATGATCGGCGATGAGACACTGGCCGCCAAACAGAGTGCCCATGACGTTGCCCTGCGCGCCGAAGCCGCCGAGCGCGATCTCAAGGACCTGATCGAGGAACTGGCCCGTGCCCGACAGGCGGTTGCAGCACTGGTGCCCCAAAAGACCGATCGCGCGCTGTTGTCGGTCTCGATCAACTCGGACGTGGCGGTTGAGGGGCAGGTCAAGATCACCTACCTGACGCAAGAGGCTTATTGGCAGCCCCTTTATGATGTGAACCTGACCCGCGCCACGGGCGCGCTCAGCATCGAGCGCGGCGCGCTGATGGCGCAGAACACCGGCGAGAACTGGCAGGATGTGGGCCTGACCCTGTCCACCGTGCGCCCCAGCGATCAGACCGAACCCAGCCAGGTCTGGCCCGAGCTGCGCCGCATCTTCGAGCCGCCCAAACCGATGCGCAACACCGCCGCCAGCTCGAAATTCGAGATGGACAGCATGGGCGCGGTCGCGTCCGCGCCGATGATGGAAGCCCCCATCGTTGAGCAAGAGCGCGCCAGCGCCGATTTTGACGGGCTGGCGGTGACCTACAGCTATGCGCGCCCGGTCACGATGGCGTCCGGGGCGGATGATCTGCGCATCGCGCTGGGCGAATTGAGCACCAAGGCCGATGTCTATGCGCGCGCGGTGCCGCTTTATGATGAAACCGCGTTCGTGATGGCCAAGCTGACCAATGACATGGGCGAGTTGATCCTGCCGGGGCAGAGCACCTTCTATCTGGACGGGCGCTATGTGGGGCAGATGCATACCCCCACCATCGCCGCCGGCGGCGAGGCGGATTTCTCATTCGGACCGATTGACGGCGTGCGCCTGACGCGCACGGTTCTGGACCGTCAGGAGGGTGACAGCGGCGTGATCACCAAATCCAGCGACATGGTCGAGAAAGTCCGCATCGATATCGAGAACCTGACCGGTGAGGCATGGCCGATCCGCCTGCTGGACCGCGTGCCCTATTCCGAGCAGGAGGATCTGACGGTCAAGTGGAGCGCGCGCCCCAATCCCACCGCTCAGGACGTGGACGGCAAACGCGGCGTCATGGCGTGGGAATTCGACCTGCCGGCAGAGCAAAGCCAGCAGATCAGCCTGACCTACACGCTGCAATGGCCGGACGGGATGATCCTGCAATAACGCCATCCGCGCGCGTCGTTTTGTCTGCGCTTGTTACCCGCTGGCGAATTTTGCCGACGGGGTGTTGAGACCCGCACGGCCCCCCCTGATTGGGTCTTGCCGCGATGCATCGACGGGCGACGTGAATGAAAAGCAGAAGAAAGGCGGCAGGATTGTCGAGCCGGGCAGCGTGCTCGATCCCGGCGGGGCCGAAGGCTGGTGGCTTCGAACCTGGCTGGCCTTGTCTGGGTCGCGGTCGCGCCGGGGCTTTTCGTGTTGCGCGATATGGGCTAAGCGCGGGGCATGGCCAGATATGCCCTCAAAATCGAGTATCACGGCGCGCCCTTTGCCGGGTGGCAGCGTCAGCGTGACCAGCCATCGGTGCAGGGCGCGATCGAGGCCGCGCTTGCCCGGCTGGAACCGGGGCCGCACACCATCGCCGCCGCCGGGCGCACCGATGCCGGGGTGCATGCGCTGGCTCAGGTGGCGCAGTGCGATCTGGTCAAGGACTGGACGCCGTTTCGCCTGATGGAGGCATTGAACCACCATCTGAAACCCGCGCCGGTGGCCATCGTCGATTGCGCGCAGGTGAAGGATGACTGGCATGCACGGTTTTCCGCGCTTGAGCGGCGCTATCTCTTTCGCCTGCTGATGCGCCGCGCGCCCGCGACCCATGATGCCGGGCTGGTCTGGCAGGTGCCGCGCGATCTGGACGTCGATGCGATGCGTGAGGCGGCGGCGCATCTGATCGGGCGGCATGATTTCACCACCTTCCGCTCGTCCATCTGCCAGGCGGAAAGCCCGGTCAAGACGCTGGATGCGCTGGAGATCACGCGCATCGACGGGCGCAGCGGCCCCGAGATCGAGTTTCATCTGCGCGCCCGCTCGTTCCTGCACAACCAGGTGCGCAGCTTTGTCGGCACGCTGGAACGCGTCGGCGCCGGGGCCTGGCAGCCGGATGAAGTTGCACGGGCCCTGAAGGCCAGGAACCGTGCCGCCTGCGGGCCGGTCTGCCCGCCCCAGGGGCTCTACCTGGCCGGGGTGCGGTATCCGGTCGATCCGTTTCGGGGATAGGCGCGCATGGCCTGACGGAGGCGCCACATCCGACGCGGCGCTTGCACCCCAACACGGCAGCGTTTAAACGAGATTTTCAGGTGGCACCCTTGGCTTGGCCGGATAGGGCAGCCGGCTTTCAAGTCGGCGGTTGGGGGGACGAAAGAAGATTGAAAGACAGTCGGTTAGGGAAATGGCAGGCGCTTGCGAACCGTTTTGCGAACCGATATCAAAGAGCCACGGTCCCGTAGCTCAACTGGATAGAGCACCTGACTTCTAATCAGGATGTTGGGGGTTCGAGTCCTCCCGGGATCGCCATTTTCTGTTTATCATGCTGTTTTCTGGGCAAACGCGTTCACCGCGACTGGTGAATTCAGTTCAATTCAACATGTTCCAATAGCGCTTTCCGTTACTCCTGATCCTTCTTTCACGATTGAATGGGGCGATGCGTGTCCTTGACATATGGCCCACTATCTTATATACCGACGGTCGGTCTGTAAGGTGGCGGAGAGCAAGATGGCGGATGATTCAGCACCATTGCGGCGCGCGCGGATGGCCCCGGATGCCCGCCGCGAGGCGATCCTCGATGCGGCTCAGGCCCTGTTCATGCAGCAGGGCTACGAGGCCGTGACCGTCGCCGATGTTCTTGCCGCGGCGGGGATTTCCAAGGGCGGATTCTACCACCATTTCGCCGCCAAGGAGGATCTGCTCACCGGTATCATCGCGCGGATGACCGATCAGGCGCTGGCCGTGGCCGAAGCCGCCCGAAGCCGGACGGACGGCGACGCGTTGGCGAGGCTCAACGCGTTCATGTCGTCCTCTCTTCGGTGGAAGGCCGACAACATCGACGGGATGCGGGCCTTCGTGAATGTCCTGCTGCAACCGGGCAACGACACACTCTTTCAGCGCGCCTTTGCCGAAACCGCCAAGGTGGTCGTGCCTGTCCTGCAGGACATGATTGCCGATGGTGTGCGCGAAGGCCTCTTTGACGTCGCTGATCCCCGGCTTGCCGCCGAGATCGTCGTCGGTCTTTCGCAGGGCCGCCAGACGATCCTGATCGATGCGATCACCGCCGCCTCCAGGGGGCAACTCGACGCAGCGACGGACCGGCTCGACGCGCGGATGCGGGCCGAAGGCACGACCTGCGACCGGTTGCTGGGCCTGCCGCAAGGCAGCATCGCGCTGTCCAGCCCCGATGACTATCGCCGGATGCTGGCCGGTCTGGCCGGTGGCGAGCAGGACACACGACCCTGAAACCCGAAAGGAGACACGCCATGCTGACAGTCAAGGAACTGAAACCGCGAATCTACGAGGTGACGCTGTCCGGCACCGTCACGGCATCCGACATAGACCATATGAAGCGCGAGCTGACGCCGGCCCTGCAAGGCGACGCCAGGATGGGCATGGTCCTGCGCCTCGAGCAGCTTGACGACATCACCGGTGACGCGCTGATTGCGGATGCGAAGTTCGAGTTCGCGATGTTGCCGCAATGGGGCAAGCTGGAGAAGGTCGCCGTCGTCACCGACAAGCAGGCCATCGGGGCGTTGCTGAACTGGTTTGATCCGATCCTGCCGATGATCGCGTTCCGCACCTTCGCGCCGAATGAGGTTGCCGATGCCCAGGCCTGGGCCTCGGACCTGTCAAAGCCATCCGCAAGCGCTGGCCCCGGCCTGCGCGTGGTCGAGGACGGCACGGACGGGTTGCTGGTCTTCGAGATCGACGGCGAGGTGACGAAGGACGGTGCCGATCTGGTTTTCGCCGCCTTCGACCGTGCCGTCGAGGCGCATGGCAAGGTCAACCTGATGGTGCGCGTCAAGGATTACGAGGGGTTCGACCTCGGCCTGCTGGGCGACCGTGATACGATGACGTCGAAATTCGGCGCCATCGGCAAGGTCAATCGCTATGCCATCGTCGGCGCGCCGGGCTGGATGCGCATGATGGTGCAGACGATGGGTCCGCTGCTGCCGATCGAAATGCGCGCCTTCGATACCTCCGAGGACGGCGCGGCGCGCGAATGGGCCCGCGGCGCGTGAACCGCAACGCGCTGTCGAGACTGTTTCGACGGCGCGTCCTTCGCCCTTGCAAGGGACGGGTCGGATGAGCGACATCGCCTATTCCACGCGCGGCCTGACCAAGGTCTATGGCGAGGGCCGCTCGGCGGTCCACGCGCTGCGCGGTGTCGATCTCGAAATCCCCGCGGGCGAGATCGTGGTGCTGCTCGGGCCGTCCGGTTCGGGCAAGTCCACGCTGCTCAACATCATTGGCGGTCTTGACCGGGGCACCGAAGGCGAAGTCCGGTTCCGCGACCAGATTCTCAGCGACATGAGCGACACCGAGCTGACGCGCTACAGGCGCAACCATGTCGGATTCGTGTTTCAGTTCTACAACCTGATGCCCAGCCTCACCGCGCGCGAGAATGTCGAACTGGTGACCGAAATCGCCACCGATCCGATGGACCCCGACGAGGCGCTGGCGCTGGTCGGCCTGAAGGAGCGGACCGATCATTTTCCCGCCCAGCTTTCGGGTGGCGAGCAGCAGCGCGTCGCCATCGCGCGCGCCATTGCCAAACAGCCCGACGTTCTGTTCTGCGATGAACCGACGGGCGCACTGGACAGCCAGACCGGGCGTTCGGTGCTGCGCGTTCTGGCGGATGTCAACGCGCGCCTCGGCTCGACCGTGCTGATGGTCACGCACGCGGCCAGCCAGGCGCAGATGGCCGACCGGGTGATCCACTTTGCCGACGGCAACATCCGCACGATCGTGAAAAACCGCACGAAGCTGAGCCCGGAAGAAATCGAATGGTGAGCCCGCTCGATCACAAGCTCCTGCGCGACCTCTGGCGCATGAAGGGACAGGCGGGCGCCATCGGCGCGGTGATCGCCGTGGGCGTGATGATGCTGGTGATGATGACCGGCCTCACCGCCTCGCTCACCGAGACGCGGGACGCCTATTATGACCGCTATCGCCTTGCCGATGTCTTTGCCCCGGTCGCCCGCGCGCCCGGGCGGCTGGCTGCGCGCCTTGCCGAAATTCCGGGTGTGTCGTCAGTGCAGACGCGCGTCGTCGGGCGGGCGCTGATCGACCTGCCGGGTCAGGTGCTGCCGGTGCAGGCGCAGGCGGTGTCCCTGCCGGATCGCGGCCGCCCGGCGTTGAACGATGTCTACCTGACCGATGGCCGGATGCCTGCCTCGGGGCGACCGGACGAGATCCTGCTGCTGGCGAGTTTTGCCGCAGCCCATGATCTGCGCCCCGGCGACCGAATGCGCGCCACGATGAACGGGGCGCGGCGCAGCTTCGATATTGTGGGTCTCGCCCAATCGCCCGAGTTCCTCTACACGACCGCACCGGGCGAATTGGTGCCGGATGACGCGCGCTTTGGTGTCATCTGGATGGGCCGCTCGGGCCTTGCCGCCGCCTATGACATGGCGGGTGCGTTCAACGAGGCGTTGCTGGGCCTGTCGCGCGGCGCATCCGAGGCTTCGGTGCTCGACGCCGTCGATCGCCTGCTCAAGCCCTATGGCGGGTCCGGCGCCTACGGGCTGGCCGATCAGTTCTCAAACCGCTTCGTGTCCGAGGAAATTTCCGGGCTCGAGGCTGCGGCCGTGGGCGTTCCGCCGATCTTTCTCGCCGTGGCGGCCTTTCTTCTTTATATCGTCATCAGCCGCATGGTGCAGTCCGAGCGCGAGGAAATCGGGCTCATGAAAGCCTTCGGTTATACCAATGCCGAGGTCGGCGCGCATTATTTCAAGCTGATCCTCGCCATTGCCGCGGGTGGCGCGTTGGCCGGATGCCTTGGCGGTATCGTGGCGGGGCGCGCGCTGATCGGCGTCTATACGGCCTATTTCAAGTTTCCCTTCCTCGTCTTCCAGCTTGACCCGGCGTCCTTTGCAATCGGCGTCACGGTCAGCATCCTGTCGGCGTCGGCGGGCGGGCTGTTCGTGCTGCGCCGCGTCTTTGCCCTGACACCGGCGGTCGCGATGCGCGCCCCCGCGCCGCCCAATTTCAGCCGGACGGGCCGGATCGGGCATAGCCTCAACCGGTTCCTCGATCAGCCCTCGCGCATGGTGCTTCGCCGCCTGACACGCCAGTCCGGGCGCATGGCCGGTTCGGTCATCGGTATCGCCTCGGGCATGGCTCTGTCGGTGGCGATGATCACGATCTACGCGGGTTTTGATCGCACGATCGACCTGACGTTTTCTGTCGTGGACCGCAGCGACGTCACCGTCAGCTTTACCCATGCGGTCAGCGACAAGACCCTGTTCGAACTGGTCCGCCTGCCGGGCGTGCAACGCGCCGAGCCGGTGCGCATTGTCAGCGTCGTGCTGCGCCACGAACTGGAAAGCCACCGCGGCGCGCTGATCGGACTGCCGCCCCGGCCCGAACTCAACCGCGCGCTTGACGATGCGCTGGCCCCGATCGCCTTGCCGGAGCATGGTGTCGTGCTGTCCGAGGTGTTGGCCGACATGCTGGGGGTCGTGCCGGGCGATACGCTGACCGTCGATGTGCGCGAGGGGCGGCAACCGCTCTTGCAGATCCCCGTTGCCGGAACCGCGCGCAGCCTGCTCGGATCGCCCGCCTACATGGACCTTGACGCCCTGAACCGCGCCCTGCGGGAGCCGGGGCGCATCTCGGGCGCCTACCTGACCATCGACGAGGCAAAGGCCGATGCCATCTACCGCGCGCTTCAGGACATGCCGACCGTCGCAGGTGTCAGCCTGAAATCCGAGGCCCGCGATGCCTTTGTCACGCTCATGAACCAGGGTGCCGGCGCAATCCGCTACGTGATGGGGGCCATCGCCTTCGTCATCACCTTCGGCATCGTCTACAACGCCGCGCGCATCGCGCTGGCCGAACGATCCCGCGACCTTGCCAGCCTGCGCGTCATCGGTTTCAGCAAGGGCGAGGTGGCCTTTGTCCTGCTGGGCGAACTGGCGGTTGTCACAGTGATCGCGCTGCCGGTCGGCGCGATCCTGGGCTATTATCTGTCCTTCGGCATCGCCGCGGGGTTTTCGACCGATCTATACCAGATTCCAGCCGTTTTCGACCCGGTCAGCTATGGGCAGGCCACGCTTGTCGTGCTTGGTGCCGCGCTCGTCTCCGGCTGGCTGGTCAAACGCGACCTCGACAGGGCCGACCTGATCGCGGCGCTCAAGACACGGGAATAGACCATGGCAAAAGCGAAGAAACGATCCCGCCTGATGCTTACGACCGTTGTTGCCCTGCTGATCGCGGGCGCCCTGACGGCAGCGTTCTGGCCCCGCCCGACGATGGTTGATCTCGGCAAAGTGACACGGGGCCCGATGATGGTCACCATCGACGAGGAAGGCCGCACGCGGGTTGCCGAGGCCTATGTCGTGTCCACGCCGGTCGCGGGGCGGCTTCAGCGGGTCCGGGTCGATCCCGGTGATCCGGTGGTGCGGGGCGAAACTGTCGTGGCGCATATGCTGCCGATCAACCCCGCAGCGCTCGACATACGCACGCGCGAGCAGGCATTGGCGGCCGTGCAGGCGGCCGAGGCGGTCCTGCGTGTCGCGCGCGCCGATCTGAACGCCGCCATGGCCAACCGCGATCTGGCCGAATCCGAGCTTTTCCGCAGCGAGAAACTTGCCGAGCAGCAGATCGCCAGTCAGGCCGCGCTTGATCGTGCGCGCCAGAACCTGCGCGTCTCGGATGCCGCCGTCGAAACCGCCGAAGCCGCCATTGCCATGCGCGAGGCGGAACTGGCCAATGCGCGCGCGCAGCTTATCGGATTCGACGATCAGGGCCTTGCCGCTGCCATCGGCAACACGCGCGGCGATGACATCCCTCTCCATGCGCCCGCCGATGGCCGCATCCTGCGGATCATGCAACAGAGCGAGACGACGCTACCCGCCGGCACCCCTATCATGGAGATCGGCGACATCGAGGGCGAACTGGAAGTGGTCGTTCACCTGATTTCATCCGATGCGGTGCAGGTCGATATCGGTGACCGCGTCATCATCGAGGATTGGGGCGGCACGGCGTCGCTGGACGGTGAAGTGCGCCGCATCGACCCGTTCGGCATCACGGAATATTCGGCGCTCGGCGTCGAGGAACAGCGCGTTCCCGTCACCGTCGCGCTGACCGGTCCGCCCGAAGATCGGCGCGCCCTGGGGCATGGCTATCGCGTCGAGGCGCGTATCGTCGTCTGGCAGGACGAGGACGCGCTGCAAGTTCCGGCAAGCGCCCTTTTCCGCACCGGGCAGGACTGGTCGGTGTTCGTGGCGCAAGACGGCACCGCCACGTCGCGCAGGATCCGGATAGGCCGCAACAACGGGATCGTCGCGCAGGTTCTGGACGGGCTGTCGCCGGGGGAGCAGGTGATCCTCTACCCGTCGGCGGCCATTACCAACGGGGCGTCCATCGCGCAGCGAACGGTGCAATAGTCAAGAGCGCGAGGGCATCCTCAGCCAGGCGGCGGACGAGATCGAAAACCGTGTGCCGCATATCGTCTTCGGGGATGCGGACCTCAAGGCGGCGGCCAAGGCCGTGGCATCGGGGATCTGACGCGGGGTCGCACGATCAGCGCGGGTTGTGCCGCCAAGCTGGCGGGTGATCTTGCACGCGGCCCTTGCAACAGGGGGCTTTCCCCATAAAGTGCCTGTGAACCGCAAGCCCCGGTTGATGCCCCCCTGTCCGGCGGCATCGCCTCTTGGCGGCGCGGGGCAAGCGGGGTAAGTCTGGGACATTCGCCACCAAGGAGCGCAGCGTGCAGCAATATCACGACGCATTGAAAACGGTGCTGGACCTGGGCGAAGAGTCCGGCGATCGCACCGGAACCGGGACCATATCGTATTTCGGGTTGCAGCACCGCTATCGGCTCGCGGACGGCTTTCCGCTGATGACGACGAAAAAGCTGCATCTGCGCTCGATCATCCATGAATTGCTGTGGTTCCTCGCCGGAGATACCAATATCGGCTATCTCAAGCAGAATGGCGTGTCGATCTGGGATGAATGGGCGGATGAAAATGGCGATCTGGGGCCGGTTTACGGCCATCAGTGGCGCAGTTTTCCAACCCTCGTGCCGACCGGCGAATCCCGCGATGGTGCGCCGCTATTCACCAGGGGCGGGGTGGATCAGATCGCCGATCTGGTGGCGCTGATCCGCGATGCGCCCGACAGCCGCCGCATGATCGTTTCGGCGTGGAATCCGGGGGATGTGCCGGATATGGCGCTGCCGCCCTGTCATACGCTGTGGCAGGTGCGGGTGCTGAACGGCAAGCTGCATTTGCAGCTTTATCAGCGCTCGGCCGACATGTTCCTGGGCGTGCCGTTCAATATCGCTTCCTATGCGTTGCTGGCGGTGATGCTGGCGCATGTGACGGGCAATGAGCCGGGCGATTTCGTCCATACGATCGGCGATGCCCATATCTATTCCAACCATATGGAGCAGGTGAAAACCCAGTTGGCGCGCACGCCCAAGGCGCTGCCCCGGTTGCGGATCACCCGTCAGGTTCCGTCGATTTTCGATTTCCGCTACGAGGATTTCGAGATCACCGGCTATGACCCCGACCCGGCCATTCGCGCCCCGGTGGCGGTATGATCTCGCTTGTGGTGGCCCGCGCCAGAGGCGGCGCGATCGGGCGCGATGGCACGATTCCCTGGCATGCGCCCGAGGATCTGGCGTTCTTTCAGCGCGAAACCACGGGTGGCGCGATCATCATGGGGCGGCGCACATGGGAAAGCCTGCCTTACAAGCCATTGAAAAACCGTCTGAATATCGTCGTATCGTCAAAGGGATGCAGCGCCGAACATGTGGTGTCCAGCGTCGAGGACGCGGTCGCGATGGCCCACGCCGCAGGGCATCGCCGCCTTTACGGCATCGGCGGTGAGGGGATATATCGCGCGCTGTTGCCCCTGTCCGAGCGGTTGCTGATCACCGAAGTGGCGCTGGACGTGCCCGATGCCGATACGTTCTTTCCACCGCTGGGCGCGTCGGATTGGGTGATCCTGGGCCGGCATGTTCTGCGCCGCGATGATCCGGGCTGTGTTCTGGTTGAATATCTGCGGCGCATGGGCTGAGGCCGCCCATAAAGCCTTTAGCGTTTATGCTTGGGTCGCCAGCTGTCGCGCCAGCGTTTGAGCCGCGAGCGGCGCGCATTCAGGGCGCTTTCGGTGGCTTCCCAGCCCTCCTGGATATCATCGACAAGCGGGTCGATCCGCGCGGTGCGGAACCGGTGCCATATCCGCCAGATCATCAGGGTGATTGCAAGAAACCCGACCAGAATCGAGATGTTCAGCCATGGAATCCCGGTGCCCGCATCCGGCCCCGAGATGGGGCGCACCCCGACCGCATTGGGAAAGATCGACATGAATTCGTTGCGCCAGCCATAATGGCGGATCACCACCCAGTTGGGCGCGGCGGCGGTGGATTTGTTGTCGGCGGCCTCGGCCTGCAAATTGGATGTGTCGAATTTGAAATAGGGCGGCCAGCCCCAACCGGTGTCTTCGTTGCGATAGACCATGACGCGGCCATTGGGGCGCACGGCCTGAATGAAGAATACATCGCGGTTTGCCGTGCCCGCGTCATTGCCGACATCCGCGCTGGCCCAGAAGATCGAATTTTCGCCAAAATCTATGCGCTTTTCATAGGTGTCGGTGATCCGCACGATGTCTTTCTGGGGCAGGGTGTAATGAAATACCGCGGCAATCAGCGCCCAGAACACGATCCAGAAGGTCCATTTGACATAGTGCATCGCCGCCCCCTCAGTAAAAATTGGTCAGATAGATGATCAGCGCCACGACGCAGACCGGCACGATATAGACCCCGAGGATCAACTTGCGGCGCAATGATGCGTCATATTCGGCCAGACCGCGTTCGACGAAATCCCCCATATCCCCGCTATGGCCCTCGTTCAGCCATTCGGCGCGCAGTTTGCGCCGCCGCATCGCGCGCGAATAAAGCGACAGCGCCACATATATCACCGTCAACACGATGAATCCGATGAAAATCAGGCGGGCGAGGGGCAACATGATCTATCTCCTGACCGGGCCCCAGGGGCCGATGGGCGGTTTCCTTTTGCCGCTGTCCTTGCGCGGTGCGGGCGGCGGTGCGGGGTCCTGCATCTTGGGTTCATGCCCGAACAGCGCCTTGCGCACGCCCATTTTGTCGATCTGATATTCATTTACCAGAAAATCGACGACATAATCGCGTTTTGCGTCGGGCCAAGTGCTGTAATTCTTGTAAAACAGGCTTTTGTGGCAGATGAACATCTGTCGGATGTCCTTTGGGCTGAGTTCGCTCAGCAGCATGTTCACAAGGTCGGCGTCGGGGTGATCGGCGGCGCGGAACGTATAGAAATAGGCCGGATGCTCGGAGGTGATGCGCGGCCACGGCCCGCCATTCTCGGCCCAGTTCACCAGGGCGGAAATGGCGTGGAATTCTTCGGGGAGCTTGTCGATATGGGTGCGCGTGAGGCGGCGCATCTCGTTGCGGGTGCGGGTCTGCGGCGCGATGCCCAGGGCGGCCAGCGTATCGACCAGGATGAAATCCATCTTCTGGCGCAGGATCGCGGCGGCGTCTATGCCGCGCGATTTGACGATCGGTTCCACCAGGTTGTTGAGGTCGAGGAATTTGGTGATGCGGTTGCGCTCGCTCAGGTCGAACACATGCTTGATCGGCAGATCGCCCAACGCGGCCTTGTCGCCCGCGGTGATCAGGGCCGGGTGTTCGACGTTGCGGAACAGATAGGTGCCGCCGAAATGTTCGGTCCAGAAATTGCCCTGATCGAAACGCATCTCCTTGAGCTTGACGGGGTTGCGCACCACATCGCCGGTGTCACCCGCAAGGCCGATCATCTCGGCGATCAGCACGTCATCGAACCACGCATCGGGCGTGTTGAGGAACTGCGACACCTTCTGGTCCAGTTTCTCGGTCTGGCGGATGGTGCCGCTGGTGGTGTCGGCCTCGATCGTGATGGTGCGGATGTCGAACAGGCGTCCGGGGCTGGACATGTCATAGACCGAATTCAGCAATTCCCCCGCGACACCGTCGCGCGCGGTCAGGGCGAACAGCGCCGGTTCGTTTTCGGTGATGAACTGACGCAGGATCCCGCGCGAGGTCGAGAATTTGGCGTTGAGCAGCGGCGCGGTCTTCTGCGCGGTGGTCAGCAGGATGAACTGGCGGTTCACGCCGTCCTGATTGAGGTAGAGCGGATCATCCAGCTCCAGCCCGATTTCGGGCGAATACCCCGAGATGTCGATATAGAAATCCGTCAGCGCCGTCTGCAAACCCGTCAGATGCCTGAGCGCGCGGTTATACCGCTCGACCAGCGCGGGGCTGTCGATATGGATCAGGTTGCCGAACATGAGGCCGGATTTGATGAGGCGGTTCATGGGGTCCACTTATAGACAATAATGGCCCGACAGATGCTGTCAAACTGCAGGGCCGTGCCATGCACAGCCCTATATCGGGGGCGGGGCGGCGTCATCCCTTGCCCTCCAGATAGCGACGCTTGGCCTCTTCGCTGCGTGCGAATTCGCGCACCATGTTTTCGATCGCCACCTCGTCGGATTTGTCGGCATAGCGGAATTCGCTATCCGCATAGCGGTTGATTTCCTGAATGACCATGTCGATGGTGATCGGCCGGCGCAGGTCTTCGATCATCGCTTTCTTGGTGTCGTAATCCCTGAACAGGAACAGGTCGGGTTTTTCCATCCACTCGTCAGGCAGTTCGAAATCCATCGCGCGCACCTTGACCGCGTCGGTGATGTTCTTGATCGCGCGCCCGGTAAAGCGGTCATCGGCCTGCTGGATCGCCTTGAGATAGGTGCCCAGCTTGGCGATGGTATCGAGCGCGCCGATATCGCGCGCGACGCGCTCGAACACATGCAGCAGGGCGTCTTCCTGCGGGCGCGCGTGGCTCTCGAATGAGGCGGCGACGGCCTTTTTGATCTCTTGCGCGGCGAATGGCTCGTGCGCGCCAAGGGGGATGTCGTGGTTGCGCCCCATCAGCAGATAGAGAATGTCGATATAGTCATCGCGGGTTTGCGGGCCATCCACCAGAAACCGCGCCCCGGCGCGCTGGCGCAGCGCATCATCGACGTTTTCAGGGTAGTTCGAGAACATCCCGAAGGTGCAATTGCCGCGCACCACGGTGTTGGCACCGGCGAAACTCTCCATCAGGACGGCGGTGATTTCCAGCTGTCCGGCGCTGGATTGGCGGTCACCGCGCTTGCCCGCCAGTTGGTCGATATCGTCGATGGTGCCAAAGCCGATGACGCCGGGATCAAGGATGGTGTTCACAAAGCTCTTGGCGTTCTGGGCCGATTTGCCCTGATAGCTGTCGATGCTGTCGGTCGAGAGGTTCTGATAGCGGAACGGATAGCTCGCAGCGGCGCAATACTCATTCAGCAGCCCGGCCATCATCTGGATCAGCGTCGTCTTGCCGGTGCCGGGTTTGCCATCGCCCATGAAGGTGAAGATAAAGCCGCCCAGATCGGCAAACGGGTTCAACCGGCGGTCAAAATCATAGGCCATCAGCATCTTGGTCAGCTTCAGCGCCTGATATTTGGCGATGTGGTTGCCCACCACCTCATGCGGTTTCTTGAACGTCATGGTGAGGGTGGTGGATCTGGCGTGGGACGCGGGGGCAAAGCCACGAATGGTGAAATCATCGGCCTCGACCCGCCAACTGGCCCCGGTAAAGGGCGCAAGGCGCGGCGCGTTGGCGGCGCGCAGGGCAAGTTTGGCCATCACCTGTTCTGCATGGCCACTCAGCGTGGCGACAAGGGTCGCGTCGTCATGGGCAAAGGCGGCGATGCGCTGATCCAGTTCCCACAGCACGCCATGCAGGGCGATCTGGTGGTTGTCGGGCAGGATTTCCTCGGCCTCGGGCAGGGCGATGGTGGCGTCGCTGGCATGGGCGGACAACAGGAACGCGGTGGCATTGGCAAAGACATGGGCGCAGGCCAGCGCCTCGGCGCTCAGCAATTCGCCGAATTCGGCCTTGCGGTTGGCGGGCAGGGACCCGGCCAGATTGGCGCGGCGCAGATCGGCCAGCCCGGTCGCCTCAGCGTAGGTTTCCCCGACGGCCAGCGCGATCGCCAGCGCGCGGCGCAGCACCTGAAGCGTGGTCGCCGCCAGCGGAGTCATCAGCGGATCATCCCCGTCCGCGCCACTGATGCGCGCGATCAGGTTCACGCCCTCGGGGCGCGCGGTCGAGCGGGTCACAAGGCCCGGCGTGGTGCTGCGAAAGCGGCGCCGCGTGCCGATGCCGCTTGATTGTTCCTCGGCCTGATCGGGGGGGTGCGCGCGGCCCACGCGCGGCGTGTGATCGAACCCGTCCAGCATGGCGATGGCGGCGGCGTAATGTTTGGTGATGTCTTCTTCGCGAAGCTCCATCATGTCGCTGGATTGGCTCATCTGTTCCTCAAACCATGCGGCGGGGATTGCCCGCCTTGTTCATTGCATCAATAGCGCAGCACCCGGCCCCCCGGGCTGCACACATATTTGGTCACGCTTGCAAAACCGGGGGGATTTTTCTCGGCCAGCACCTGATAGGGGCGTTCGGGCAGGATGATGCTGCGCGTGGTGCGGGTGGCGCCGGTATCGGCCCCGCGCCCGGAAAACGGGTCAAGCGCAAAGACCTGCCGTTCCACCGTGCCGAACCAGCCGGCGCGTTCCTTGACCACGCGGTCACTTTCCAGGATCTCGTCGGTCCAGGCCAGCGCCCAGTCCTGTCCCTCGGGTGCGCGGGCCTCGGCCAGCACATCGCGCATCGGGCCGCTCTGGCGGGTGAACTGATGCGAATACATCGGCCCCAGATGCAGGCGGCGCAGGCGTTTGGGGTGCAGATCGTCAAATGTTTCGTCAAGGCCCTTGGCGATCGTCAGCAATTTCAGCCCGCCCAGCGACTGCCCCATGACATGGGCCTGAAACTCGGGCCAGCGGCCGTGATCGGTGGCCAGTGGCGTGCGCCCCGAATCCTCGACCTCGAGCAGGTAGATCGTGGGCAGGTTCACCTGGCTGTCATAGACCGCCCAATGCACCAGGAACGTCTTGCGCCCCTCGATGCCGCGCAGCCATGTCAGCGCCGGGTCGTTGCGCGCCCAGAACAGATGCCCGCGCGCCAGTTCCTCGTAATAGAGCCGCTGTGACAGCGCGAATTGAAGCTTGGTCGGGATTGTCCGCTGGGAAATGATCTGCTCGACCATCTGCTGTTTCAGCGTGGCGGCGTCGGGCATGTTGGCCAGGTGGCGCGCGGCCTGCTGTGCGTCATTGGCCATGACCAGCAATTCATTGAACACCGGAAAGCCGCTTTCGTGGCTGTCGATCGTCAATGCGGCGCGCGCCTGCCCGGTATCGCGCCCGGTCAGCAGGTATTTCATCGACAGTGCGCGAAACGAATAGGCAAGGCCCTGCACATAGCCGGTCAGCACCTCGATTTCTTCGCGGCTCAACTCGCCCGAGGCCTGCATGACGGCGGCGACGCGCGCCAGATGGGTGGTGATGCCCTCGAACTTGGCGAAATAGCGGCGCGAGGCGAAAAGATCGCTCAGGTCGATCTGGTCATCGGCGGGGGGGATGGCGGCGGTCATGCCTTGCCCTGCCTGCGATCCGGCAGACGGGGGCGCGCGCGCTGCGGTATCGGTCCCACCGGGTCACTCTCCATAAAGGTTCTTGTCGTGTTTTTCGATGATCTTCGCAAAGCGGCGGGCAAAGCGTTCATCGGCCTTGGCCTTGGCCTCGAGAATGTCGCGGGCAAAGACCATGTGGTCCTCATGGGCCTCCATCATCTCGGCCATGCGCTTGTTGGTGGCGGAGCCGATCCCGGCCATGGCGCTTTGCGCCTCCTGGTCGGTCTGGACGCCGATTTCGTTGATGCGATGGGCCACATCCTGTTGCTGGGCGGTCTTCAGCGATTTGGTCAGCGCGTCATAGAGCACCACGCGCTGCTTGGTGTCGGTTTGCAGCTTGTTGATCAGGACCATCTGGGTTGCGGCCTGATTTTGCAGGGAATCGACCCATGTCTTGCCCTTTTCGATATAGCGCTCCAGCGTCTGGGACTTGGCCAGCTTGACCTGTTCCTGCTGCACCATTTCGTTGTAGCGCGTGTTCAGTTCCGCCAGTTGCGTCTCAAGCCGGGTGCGCGCGGTGGCGTCGGTCTCGTTGGCGATCTTGTTTTCCAGCGTGATGATCTCGGGGTCCAGCGCCGCGATGTCGGTGCGCAGCGCGCCCAGTTCCTGCACGGTGAATTCGCGTTCATCCAGCGTTTCGGTCAGGTTGTTGCCGACGCGGGTTTTCTGGTCTTCCAGCATCGCCAACTGACCTTGCAGCAGCCTGACGATCACGTCGGATTTGCTGATCAGGTCCTGCAACTTGTCGTCGATGGTGGCGCTGCGCACGCGGTCCTGACGCATCGAATCCGCCTTGGCGGCGGAAAAGATGCCGACAAAGCTTTCCCAGCCGGTCTTGTTGCGCATCTCGTCGAAATCGCGGGAAAAGGCGGATGTGATGTCATCCAGCCCCATGATCAGCTCGGCGATATTGGCGTTCATCACTTCGGTATGGGCGTGCACGTCCTCAAGCGAGGCGTTCTCGATGTCGATCATCGCGTCATCGCCGCTCTTGATCTTGGAGCGGGCAGTTTCGATCTGGCTGGTCAGTTCGGCGATCTTGGCCTGTGCCTGTGAGACCTGCTCTTGTGATTCGCGCACCTGCGCGTCCAAATCGGCCATGAGAAATCATCCTTCAACAAAAAAACACGCGCCATGCGGCGTGCCTACAAGAATTGGGGTATTTTGCCCCTATCTGCAACAGAGCGCGCGCGCCACGGCCCGGTTTTTTCGCGGGGATAAGGCCGGATCACGCGCATCGGCAAGAATACACAGGCGGCGATGATGATCCTTCACATCTGCATTGACACTTGCGATTGCTTCTCATTAACAATATACGGCAGCAGGCAATCAGGAGTTTGCACATGAAACGATCCCTACCGCGCGCCTTGAGCCTGGCCGCCGTGCTGGCGATGCCGATGGGCGCGGGCGCGGCGGGCGCGTCGGATCAGCCGTTCAAGGTTGTCACGACATTCACCGTTCTGGCCGACATGGCACAGAACGTGGCCGGGGACGCGGCACAGGTCGTTTCCATCACCAAGCCGGGGGCGGAAATCCACGGCTATGAGCCAACGCCGCAGGACATCGTGCGCGCCTCGGGGGCCGATCTGATCCTGTGGAACGGTCTAAATCTGGAACTGTGGTTCGAGCAGTTCGTCCGAAACCTTGGCGATATGCCCTCCGCCACGCTGGCCGACGGGATCGAGCCGATCGCGATCGGTGAGGGATCCTATGAAGGGCAGGCCAATCCCCATGCGTGGATGGGGCTGGACAATGCGCTGATCTATGTTGACAATATCGCGGCGGCCCTTGTCGAACATGACCCCGGCAATGCCGATACATACAGGGCCAATGCCGATGCCTACAAGGCACAGATCCGCGACATGATTGATCCCCTGCGTGAGCGGATCGCCCAGATCCCCGCCGAGAACCGCTGGCTGGTCACCTGCGAGGGCGCGTTCAGCTATCTGGCCCGCGATTTCGGCATGAAGGAGCTGTATCTCTGGCCGATCAACGCCGATCAGGTCGGCACGCCCCAGCAGGTGCGCAGCGTGATCGATGGCGTGCGCAAGAACAACATCCCGGCCGTGTTCTGTGAAAGCACGGTCAATACCTCACCCGCCGAGCAGGTCGCCCGCGAGACCGGCGCGACCTATGGCGGTGTCCTCTATGTCGATAGCCTGAGCGAGCCGGATGGCCCGGTGCCCACATATCTCGATCTGCTGCGCGTCACCTCGCAGACGGTGGTGGACGGGCTGACGGGGAACGTGAACTGAGTGGTCGCGCGATGATCGACCCACCCACCCGGC
>CAKSUL010000008.1 GCA_934501475.1 uncultured Roseovarius sp.
CAACGGTCCAACGGGCATCGGCGGCGCCCAACTGGAACGGGCGGCCATATTCCAGGTCATAGATGTTGCCCTCGATCCCGGCCTTTGGCGGGCTTGTCGGGGCTGCATAAAAGCGGCCGCGGTCAACGTTCATATAGGTATATCCAAGGCCAACGAATTGATTGCCCCAGGAATAGCGCCCACTGATCGCACCGTAGGCACCGCTTTTATGCTTGGAATCCTTCACACCGGCAACGACGCCGGGGCCAAAATGCTTGTGGCCGTCCAGTTCCCCGGAAAAGATATATCCCCCCTCCAGAGAAAGGTTGACCTTGCCATCAGCCGCCAACGCAGCCGAGGTTGAACCGATAACCAGTAAGCCACTTGCAATATAAGGGAAATATTTCATGCCATCCTCCATTTCGACAACTGCTCCCTGCCTAACGATATCAAATCATTAAGCAAGTGTGCGCGAATCATTGCTGACAGGAGGGGAGGTTATCGGCGGAAATCAGCCGACACGCGGCTGATGCGTTCGGTCAGTGCGTTTCAGCCGGCGCCCAGACGTTCCAGATGGGTGCGCATATGTTCGGCCTCCTGGCGGGCCTCGCGCAGGCCCTCCATCGTCGCGGCCAGTTCGGCCTCGGACTGGTTCAGCTGATTGGTCAGCTCGGCCTCGCGCTGCTGAAGATAGGTGATCGCCTGATCGCGGGTTTCCTCGGCCTCATGAAGTTCCTGCGCCATGCGGTCCAACTCACCCACATCCGCGCCCGAGACCCGCACGAAACGGTGGATCAGCCAGTTGGCGAACCACCCCATGCAGAAGGCCACGAACAGGATGATCGCAGTGGCAAAGATAAACTCAGTTCTGTTCATCTGACGGTTCTTCCTGTTCGGCGGCTTCGGTCGCGGCGGGCTCGTCCAATGCTTCTTCGCTGTCTTCTTCCTGGCTTTCAAGGCCTGTTTGCGTCTCATCCGCCGTTTCAGGGGTGATGAGGCGGAACTCGATCCGGCGGTTTGCCTCACGGCCCTCTTCGGTGTCGTTGTCGGCGATGGGCTGGGATTCGCCCAGACCGACCGCGCTCAGGTTGCCGGTGGGTATGCGGCGCGCGCGCAGGGCGTCCAGAACGGCGCGCGCGCGGTCCTGGCTGAGTTGCTGGTTCATCTCTTCGCGGCCCTGGCTGTCGGTGTGGCCGCTGATCTCGATCTCGATCTCGCCGCACTTGCCCAGAATTTCAGCGATATCGTCCATGATCGACGCGCCGCTGGCGTCAAAGGTGGCCGATCCGGGTTCGAAATTGATCTTGCGCTCTTTCAGGATGGCGCTGATTTTGGCGGCGCATTCCTCGGGGGTGGGCAGGCCCGCGATCGGGTCAAGCGCCACCTTGTAGGTCACATTGATTTCATATTGCGCGCGTTCGCCCAGCTTTTCGGCCAGGAACCCGGCGATCTGTGCGCTGGCCTCCTTGCGCCCGGTGCTGCCGGTCACGGTCAGATTATCGGGTGTGACGGTCACGACGCCATTGGCCAGATAGGACAGGGTTTCCAGCCCGGTCAGCACCCGCACCGGCCAGTCCGCCGGAAGGCCCTCGACCACGCGCGCCTTGGTATAGACGCGATCCGTGCTGAAGCGCGCCTTGGCAAAGCTGTCGACCGTCTGGCGCAGGCGCTCGCTTCCCAGGCGGCCGCGCAACTGAACCAGGCCTTCGGGCGACAGGGTGGCGACGAATTCAGGCACGACCGGCGCGCTGTCATCGGGGGTGGGCGGCAGGACCGCATGCAGGGCGAACACATCGGGCAGCTGGTTCTCAAGGTCGCCGACGATATCGTCAAACCGCCCTTGCGGCGTGCCCTGCGGGGCAATCAGCGATATGTCCGCATCGGTCAAGGTCACGGTGCCCCCGCCCAGCGCGCCAATCGCGCCGATCGCCTGGCTGGCGGCGCGCGCCCATTGCGGTGTCGGCACGCCCAGACCGATCGTGCACTCGGCCCCTTCGGTCAACCCGGCTTCGCGGGCGGCGGCCAGGATGGTCTTTTGCGCGGCCTCGGTATCAGCCGAACAGGCATCAAAGCGGGCCACGCCATCCTCGATCAGGAACCGCAGCGTGAAGGGCGTGATCACCGGGCGCGGCGCCGAGATATCCAGCCTCAGAAGAACCTCGGCGGGCACATTGCGCGACAAGAGCTTTTCAAGGTCGGCCTTTTCCTTGGGCGAATCTGTGGCGGCAGTCACCGCCACCCGCCCGGCACTGACCGAGATCTTGGCGCGCGGCAGATCCTTGAGCCGGCGCGATGCATAGTTCAGCGCATCCTCCCAGCCCTCGGGCGCGGGATAATCGGCTGATTCCAGCAGGTCCGCCACCTCGGCGCCACGCGCCGCGCCATTCACGGTTTTCAGCAATTCCTCACGGTCGGTCGAGGCGGGAATCAGGCCGATCAGGGAAATGCCTGAATCGTTGCGCAGGATCTCGATCGAGAATCGCGGCGGCGTGATGTCGGCGGAATCGGCGACCAGCATCATGTCGATCACCCGCGCCGCCTGAACCACCGTGCCCGCCGCCGACAGCGCGGCAAAGCGCTTGGCCTCGCTGGGGGCGTTTCCGACCAGAAACACCTGCAAACCGTCGGCATCCACCTCGGCCCAGGTCATGCCTTGCTTGTCCAGTGCGCTGCGCACCGAGGCACGCGAATTGTCCTCGATCACGGTCACGGCAAAGCCCGCAGCCACCCAGCATAGCAGCGCGGCAACCAGAAATGTTCCCGCTATCGCAAATATCTGAGATAAACGCATGCGCATCTGCCGCTTGTTGTTCTGTCAAGTCATGTGTCTAGGCGTGCTGAAAGGCAAATACAATCACACCAGAAGGGCAACGGCGAAAAACAGCAGGGCCAGCAAGCCCGCATCCCGGTTGGAACGGAACAGGATCAAAAGGCGATTCCCGTCATCAGGACGAAAGCGGACCAGTTGCCAGACCATGTGCAGACCCAGCGCCCAAGGCCCCAAAAGCGCCACCAGCATCGCAATCGGATCGGCGTCACGCGCGGCAAGGATCACCGCCACGCTCATCAGCACGACGCTGGCCACCAGAAACCGGCGCAGCCATTTCGGCGTGTCATCCCCGAACAGGCGCGCGGTGGATTTGACCCCGATCAGCGCGTCGTCCTCGGCATCCTGATGGGCATAGATCGTGTCATAGAACAGCGTCCACGCGATCCCCGCCAGATAGAGAAACACCGCCGCCCATTGCAGCCGCCCGCTATGCGCGCTCCAGGCCAGCAATGCGCCCCAGTTGAACGCCACGCCAAGGAATATCTGCGGCCACCAGGTAAAGCGTTTGGCAAAGGGATAGACCGCGACCGGCACCAGCGACACAATCCCCAGAATGATCGCCGCCGGATGAAAGCTGAGCAGGATCGCGAACGAGATCAGCGCCTGCACCGCCAGCCATGCCAGCGCGCGCCTGACGCTGACCTGGCCCGACGGGATCGGGCGCGACGCGGTGCGCGCCACGCTGCCGTCGATATGGCGGTCGGTGATGTCGTTCCATGTGCAGCCCGCGCCGCGCATCAGGAACGCGCCGATCCCGCAGCCGACATAGATCCACATATCCTGCCAGCTTGCCCGCCCGTCCGACAGCATCGCCAGCGCCAGCCCCCACCAGCACGGAATCAGCAATAACCACGTGCCGATGGGCCTGTCCGCCCGGCTGAGGCGCAGATAGGGGCGCGTTGCGGGCGGGGCCAGACGATCCACCCAATTGCCCTGAACCGCATCGGCAACCTGGCCTGTCATAGCGCGGCCTTGCGGCTCTGGTCTTGGGTCGGATTGGCTCATATGGTGCCCCCATGAATGCAGCAAAGATCAGGCTTTATGTAGAGCACCCCTTGGGGCAAGGGCAATCCGTTCCTGTGGACCGGGATCAGGCGCATTACCTGTTCGGGGTGATGCGTCTGGACGCGGGCGCGCAGGTCTTGCTGTTCAACGGGCGTGACGGCGAATGGCGCGGCGTGGTGGCCGAGGCCGGCAAGCGGCGCGGCGTGATCATTGCCGAGGAGCAGACCAGGCCGCTGCAAATGCCGCCCGACCTGTGGCTGCTGTTTGCCCCGATCAAGAAGGCGCGCACCGATTTCATCGTCGAGAAAGCGACCGAGATGGGTGCTTCGCGCATCTGCCCGGTCCAGAGCGATTTCACCAATTCCGAGCGCATCCGGCGTGACCGCCTGCAGGCCCACGCCATCGAGGCCGCCGAGCAATGCGGCGGCACCTTCGTGCCCGACGTGGCCGAGTTGCAGAAACTGGACCGCGTGCTGACCGATTGGCCGCAAGACCGCCAGTTGATGTTCTGCGACGAGGGAATGGTAGGGCGGCCCTGTGCGCTGCCGGACCAAAGCGCCGCAAATGCGCCCTGGGCGATCCTGATCGGTCCCGAAGGCGGGTTTTCCCCGTCCGAGCGGGCACGCCTGCACGCGCTGCCCTATGCCCATGCAGTCAGTCTGGGCCCGCGCATCCTGCGCGCGGACACGGCTGCCGTGGCGGCGATGACGGTCTGGCAACAGGCGCTTGGGGATTGGTGATGGGGTTCCTGCGCCCCGAAGCCATTGCCACATTGACCCGCTGGCGGGCGGTTCTGTTGTCGCTGGCGGTGGTCATGCTGGGGCTGTGGTGGGCCTTGCTTGGGGCGGGGATCGTGATCTGGATCGGCGGGGCCATCGCGCTTGCCGGGGGTGGCTTCCTGCTTGCCGCGCTTCAGCGGCTGCGCTTTGGCGGCGGGATGAACGGCCCCGGCGTGGTGCGTGTCGATGAGGCGGCGATCGCCTATTTCGGGCCCCTGACCGGCGGCGCGGTATCGCTGAACGAAATCAGCTCGCTGATCCTTGATCGCAGCGGTCGGCCCGCGCATTGGGTGTTGGCGCAACCGGGCCAGCCCGATCTCTTCATCCCGCTCAGCGCCGCCGGGTCCGAGGCGCTGTTCGATGCCTTCGCAACCCTGCCCGGCATCCGCACCGAACGCATGCTGAGCGAAATGCAGCGCCCCGGACGCGACCGCGTGACCATCTGGCAGCGCCACGGCGACGCGCGCCGGTCCCACCTCAGGCTGCACTGAACCGCAGGCCCGCGCGGCACGGTCGCGGGTTGACACCCCCCTGCTTCCACTCCACCACTTGCACCCACCAAAAGCAGCGCAGGAGCGAGCCGAGCCATGTCCATTCCACAATCCGGTGGCGGTCCCATCGAAAACATGGCCCAGCTGGCCGAATACCTCGAATCCGGCAACAAGGCGCCCGAGGATTGGCGCATCGGCACCGAGCATGAGAAATTCGGCTATTGCAAGGACAGCCTGCGCCCGATCCCCTATGCGGGCGAACGCAGCGTTCTGGCGGTTCTGGAGGGGCTGCGCGACAGCCACGGCTGGGCCCCGGTGACCGAGGATGGCAATCTGATCGGGCTGGAAAAGGACGGGGCGAATGTCTCGCTTGAACCCGGCGGACAGCTGGAACTGTCCGGCGCGCCATTGCAGACCATCCATGAAACCTGCGACGAGGTGAACATCCACCTGCGCGAGGTCAAGGATGTCGCCGACAAGGTCGGCGTCGGTTTCATCGGGCTGGGGGCCGCGCCGCAATGGTCCTATGAGGACATGCCCCAGATGCCCAAGGGCCGTTACAAGCTGATGACCGAATATATGGACCGCGTCGGCACCATGGGCAAATCCATGATGTATCGCACCTGCACCGTGCAGGTGAACCTGGATTTCGCATCCGAGGCCGACATGGTGCAGAAATTCCGCGTGGCGCTGGCCCTGCAACCGGTCGCCACCGCGCTGTTCGCCAATTCGCCGTTCTTTGACGGCAAGCCCAATGGCCACAAATCATGGCGTGCGCGGGTCTGGCGCGATCTGGACAGCGACCGCACCGGGATGCTGCCTTTCGTGTTCGAGGACGGGATGGGCTTTCAGCGCTATGTCGATTACGCGCTCGATGTGCCGATGTATTTCGTCTATCGCGACGGCAAGTATATCAACGCGCTGGGCATGTCGTTCCGTGATTTCCTGCGCGGTGAGTTGCCGGCATTGCCCGGCGAAATGCCCACCCTGTCGGATTGGGCCGATCACCTGACCACGATCTTTCCCGAGGCGCGGATCAAGAAATACATGGAAACACGCGGTGCCGATGGCGGGCCGTGGCGGCGTCTTTGTGCGCTGCCGGCGCTCTGGACCGGGCTGCTCTATGACCAGAGCAGCCTTGATGCCGCGTGGGATCTGGTCAAGAACTGGACCGCCGAACAGCGCGAGGCGCTGCGCGTCGCGGCCAGTGTCGATGGCCTTCAGGCGCAGGCCGAGGGGATCGGAATGCATGATCTGGCGCGTCAGGTGCTGGACATTTCCGAGGCCGGGTTGCGCGCGCGCGCCCGCACCGGCGCCGACGGCCTGATCCCGGACGAAACCCATTTCCTGAACGCCCTGCGCGAAAGCGTGGACAGCGGCAAGGTGCCCGCAGATGAACTGCTGGAGCGTTACCACGGCGACTGGAACGGCGACCTGGATCGGATCTACGCCGAATATTCCTACTGAAGGCGGGTTGCACTCATTGGGGTGGTCGTTGCAATTGCGGTTTTGTGCCAGCCTGTCGCAGCAGATCCAATGCTGCTGTACGAGTGATACCCAAATCCGCATCGCAGGTTCTATTGAGCGGACCGTCGACTGCTTGGGATTGAGAAATAATCTGACCGGAACTACCGTCACTGCATGGAATATTTAAAGCAGATCTCAAGAAAGGCATTTGGCCCAACGTGGTCCATTCTGGGCATTATCACTGGCTTCGCCGCGCCTCTCGCCGATGCAATTTGGGGGGACAATGCACCCGTGCAATACATCGCTTGGGGAACATTCATCTTCGTAGCTATTATCCTGCTCTTTCGGCTTCTGCTCCTCGCGCCCTATCAATTGTGGGTAGAGGATCAGAGAAAGCTAAGGTTACTTGAAAAGCCTGATGTCGATCCGCTCAAAACCGCACGAAAATGGCTATTCGAAGCATCGTCCGGTTTGTTCACGTCCACCAAGAAGATCTATCACGAATGGTCTGTTTCAGACGAACGTCAGCGGAGAAATATGAGCCGTGATTATAGCGAAAAACGTGCAAGAATGACCTCGCTTGCAGACTATTTCTTGTACGAAGATGATATCTATCGAGCCGCACAAGACGCAATGAATCGGTGCGATATCATGATCATGGGCGCAAAAGATGGATTGCCCAATCACCAAGCCTTTCAGGAGGCCCATGAATTCACCAAGATATTACTCGCTCTACTTTCACCTGGCCAAGGCAAATTGACTGCACCCGGATCAGCCCCCTGATGCACAGCGTAATTCCCTTGCTCGGCGACGGTTAGCCAACTCATTTCGACTACGCAATCCAAGCCACCAATCTCATCCGCGGGCAATTCCCCTAAGGTGTAGGAAATGTAGAAACCCCTGCGGGCCGCCACCCGACGGTCGAAGTTGATGAGTCCGCATATTGGACATTGGGTTAGCGGCAACTAAAGTCATGTTTCCGCGATTGCGCTTCAGCGCAGCCGCACCACAGCGCGCGGTTCCTCGGAGCTGCTGCCCTCGCCGCCCCGCCCGGTCAGAGCGTGATCACTCCCTCAGGATCAGCACCGAAATCTGCGCATAGCGCGCGACCCGCGCGGCGTTGGGGCCCAGCAGGCGGTCGGCCAGGTCGGGTTTGTGCGCGCCGATCACGACCAGATCGGCCTTGCTGCGCTTGATCGCGTCCAGCACCATGTCATAGACCGAGCCGACCTCGACGATATGCTGGACCTTGCCGAAATCCGGCAGGACCTCGGCGACCAGCGCGTGCAGCTGCTCATTGGCGCTGGCCACGGCCTTTTTCATCGTGCCGCCCTCGAAATAGGACCCGACGATGGACATGCCGTAATCGGGCACCACGGTCACCACGCTGAGCGATGCGCCGTAAAACCCGGCCAGTTCCGCCGCCTTGCGCAGATTGACCTTTTCGCGCTCGGCATGGGTCAGGTCGATGGCGCACAGGATATGTTTGGTCATGGCGTTGCCTCCTTGGCTTCGGGCGCATTGTAGTCATGCGGATCGGGTTCGCGGCGTCGCATCTGCAGCAGATAGACCACCAGCAACAGCAACAGCGCCGGGATATAGAACACCTCTTTTGGGACGCGGTCGGCGGGCACTTCCAGTTCGACCAATTCCCAGTCGAAATCTATGCCCAGTTGTTCAGCGCGGGCGCCAAAGCTCAGGTTGTCGACGAACAGCTTGCCGTCCTCTTCGCGGAATTCGATCCCCGCATTGTCGATCAGGCGCGTGGCCCCGTCGCCGCCCGCTGCGCCCAATGGCAGCAGATAGCGCGCATCCACCGGGTCTCCTTTCAGGTTTTCGCCGATCAGGCGCACCCGCAGCGACGTATCGGACGGCGCATCATCGGCCATGGCGTAGAGTTCCGAGCCTGGCCGGACCTCAAACTCATCCACGATCATGTCGAGGAAAAATCCCGGCCTGAACAGGGTGAAGGCGATCAGCAGCAACATCGCGCTTTCCCAGAGTTTCGATTTGACCATGAAGTAATTCATCGTCCCCGCCGCAAACAGCAGCATCGCGATCATCGCCATGACAAAGACGAACACCGCCTGCACCGGCCCCACATTGATCAGCAACAGATCGGTGTTGAAGATGAACAGGAACGGCAACAGCGCGGTGCGGATCGAATAAAAGAACGCCTGGAAGCCGGTTTTCAGCGGATCGCCCTTGGAAATCGCGGCCGCGGCAAAACTGGCAAGGCCGACAGGCGGCGTCACATCCGCCATGATCCCGAAGTAGAAGACGAACATATGCACCGCGACCAGCGGCACGATCAGCCCGTTCTGCGCGCCCAGCTCCACGACCACGCCCGCCATCAGCGAGCTGACGACGATATAGTTGGCGGTCGTCGGCAGGCCCATGCCCAGGACGATGGAAATCAGCGCCACGAAGAACAGCATGGCCAACAGGTTGCCACCTGACAGGAATTCGACGAATTCGGCCATGACCTGACCGACCCCGGTCAATGTGACGGCCCCCACGATCACGCCCGCGACACCCATGGCGGCCGCAAGGCCGATCATGTTGCGCGCGCCGATGATCATCCCCTCGTTGATGTCACGCACGCCCGAAACGATCTGCCCGATGATGTCGCCCTCATTGCGGAAAAACGCCTTGAGCGGGTTTTGCGTCGCCAGGATGACCAGCATGAACACCGTCGACCAGAACGCCGACAGACCCGGCGATTTGCGCTCGATCATCAGCAGATACATCAGGAGCAGGATCGGCATGAGGTAATGGATGCCGGTCTTGAAGATCTCCTTGGTGGGGGGCAGGTTCTGCATCGATTCGATGCTCATCTCAAGGTCGGGGCCCTTCGCGGCAAAGCGCACCGCCATGACATAGGCCACGCCCATGCCCGCCACGATCACCCATGTCGACGCCGCGCCCAGCAGGGAATTCAGCGTGCTGACGATAAAGCCGCACAGGAACAGCACACCGCCGGAAATCACGATGGACACCGCGATGATGAACACCGCGCCCAGCATGAACTTGATCGGGTTCATGCGGCTGCTGCCCTTCATGCCCATCTTCAGGGCCTCAAGATGCACGATGTAGATCAGGGCGATATAGGAAATCGCCGCCGGCACGATGGCGGTCTTGACCACCTCGACGTAAGGGATGCCGACATATTCGGTCATCAGAAAGGCGACCGCCCCCATCACCGGGGGCGTCAGGACGCCGTTGATCGAGCTTGAGACCTCGATCGCGCCGGCCTTGGTGGCGGGAAAGCCGACCCGCTTCATCAGCGGGATGGTGAATGTGCCGGTGGTGACGACATTGGCAATGGACGAGCCCGAAATCAGCCCCGTCGCCGCCGAGGCGATCACCGCCGCCTTGGCCGGGCCACCACGCAGATGTCCGAGGGCGGCAAAGGCCAGTTTCAGGAAATAATTGCCCGCCCCCGCCTGGTTGAGAAGTGCGCCAAACAGCACGAACAGAAAGACAAAGCCGGATGAGACCCCCAGGGCCACGCCAAAGACGCCCTCGGTGGTCAGCCACATGTGGCTCATCGCCTTTTCGATGGACGCGCCTTTCCAGCGCACCACTTCGGGCAGGCCGGACCAGCTTCCGAAAAAGACATAGGCCAGAAAGAACAGCGCGACCCCCATCAACGGAAACCCGAGAGAGCGGCGCGCAGCCTCAAGCAGCAGCACGATACCGATAACGGCCACGATCAGATCCTGCGTGTTGGGCGCGCCGGTGCGCCCCGCAACTTCGGCGTAGGCATACCATTGATAGGACGCGGTGGCGGCGGCGATCAGCCCGACCACCCATGTAACGATCGGAATGTGGGTGCGCGGGCTGGATTTCAGCCCCGGAAACGCCAGAAACGCCAGCAACACGGCAAAGCCCAGGTGGATCGAGCGGGTCTGCGTATCGTTCCAGACCCCCACGCCCAGAATGAACGGCAGGGGCGATGCGATCCACAACTGATAGATCGACCAGACCAGAGGAAGATACCAGAGGGCCGCCTTGCCCAGCCAGTCCCTTGGCACGCGCCCGCCGGTATCGGCATCGGCGATAAAATCCTCAAGCTGCTGGTCCTGGACCTCATTCGTGTCAGTGTTGGCCATCATGCCCCCTCCCGGAACGGTCGTTTCTTAGTCTTTGAACGCAATTGCCCCCGGCATTGAAAAATGCCGAGGGCAGGTTGTCACAACTTCTTGCCAAATGGCGTCAAAGACCCGGCCTTACATCCAGCCGCGTTCTTTGTAGTATTTCACCGCACCGGGGTGCAGTTCGGCGTTCAGACCGTTGGTGATCATCTCGCTTTCGACCAGACGGCCAAAGGCGGGATGCAGTTTCTTGAAGTCTTCGAAATTGTCGAAGATAGCCTTGACCACCGCATAAACCACCTCATCCGACGTATCGGCAGAGGTCACGATCGTTGCCAGAGGGCCCCAGCTGGGGATGTCCTCGTCGTTGCCGGGATACATGCCGCCGGGGATGGTTGCCGCGGCATAGGCCTTGTTTTCCGCCAGCAGCTTGTCAATCGCGGGCCCTGCCAGCGGGATGATGTTCACATCACAGGACGATGTGGCCTCCTGGGCGGAGCCGTTGGGCAGACCGGCGGCCCAGATCGTCGCGTCGATCTTGCCGTCGCACAGCGCGGCCGACTGTTCGGATGACTTCAGCTCGGCCGCGAGGGCAAAATCGGCATTGGTCAGGCCCGAATACTTGATCAGCGTGTCGGCCAGAACCCGCGTGCCCGAACCGGGGTTCGCGATGTTGACCTTCTTGCCTTTCATGCTTTCGACATCGGTGATGCCGCTGTCGGCACGCGCCATGACATGCAGCGGCTCGGGATGCAGCGAGAACAGCGACCGCAGCCCATCCCATGCGCCATCTTCCTCAAACGCGCCGGTGCCGGCCATTGCGGCAACCTGAACGTCGGACTGGATGACGCCGAAATCCAGCTCACCCTGACGGATGGTGCGGGCGTTATAGACCGACCCGCCGGTGGATTCGACCGAGCAGCGGATGCCGTGTTCCTTGCGATCCTTGTTGACCAGACGGCAGATCGCGCCGCCGGTGGGGTAATACACCCCGGTCACGCCACCGGTGCCGATGGTGATGAACTGCTGTTCGGCAGCGGTGGACGCGCCACCTATGCCCAGCGTCATCGCCGTAGCAGCAGCAAAAACAAATCCGAATTTTTTCATCATGATCTCCCTTTTCACGATTTTCATGCATGTGAGTCATACATCATTTTACGCTGGCGCACAGCCTTGCGCATTCGACAGAGGCTTGCCCATGCGGGGCGCAATGTCACGAAAAACTATTGTTTTTTCGTCGGCACCCAATACGCATCGAAACTGTTGCGCAGATTTTCATACGATTCAATGCGTTCCCGTGCGTCATTTCCACCTTTGGCGACCATGACGGCCAGCAATGTCTCGATCACCACCATCAGCCCGGAATAGCAGGCAAAGTGATGCGTGCTGAGGGTCGAGGCCTCGAACGTGATGGCCGGGGTCAGGTCAGGGGCGATGATACTTGAATCCGACAGCAGGATCAGTTGCACGCCGCGATCCTGCGCAAAGCGGCAGGCCTCGATCGTTTCGCGCGAATAGGGTGACACCGTCACCACCAGCATGACATCCTCGGGTCCGGCATGGTTCAACTCATCTATCGCGCTGTTCATGTGGCGCGGGATCAGTTGCAGGCTGGGCAGGGCCATGCGCCCGACATAATGAAAGTAATAGGCCAGCGCATAGGACGAGCGCACCGCCGTGACATAGACATTGCGCGCGTTCAGCATCAGATCCGCGGCGCGCTCCACATCGTCCGGGCGCAGCTTCTGCAATGAGGCCTGCACGACCAACAGCGCATTCGCGACCGATTCGGCATGGGCGGGAGCGATGGCACCCTGATCCCCGGCCCAGTCGGGCGGGTCGTCAAAATGCGCGGCGGCGACCAGCGCATGACGAAACGGCGCGCGCAGGTCGTCATAGCTGTCAAATCCCAGCGTCTTGGCCGCGCGCACAAGGGAATAGGTGCTGACACCGGCCTTTTTCGCAGTGGCGCGGATCGGGTCCAGCCCGAAATCGGCCGGGTGATCCAGCACATATTTGGCGATCAGCCGCATGCGCGGGGAAAACCCGGCGATCCCGGTCTTGAGGCGCGCCTGCACCTTGGATTTCAGGGTCGGGTCCATCGTCGTTGCCTAACCATTCGCTGTGCTGTGAGCCAGAATGATAAAAACGTATGTTATTTTTTACTTTGCATCCGATCAAGTGTAATTTGCGAATCGCTGGCCCTGCGTCAAGGCGCGCTGTGCCGCGCTCATTCATTGCCGAGGTCGCACAATGCCCGTTTCCCTTCCCTCCCATGCGTCAGTCGTTGTCATCGGCGGCGGCATCATGGGATGTTCCACCCTATACCATCTGGCCAAGCTGGGCGTCAGCGACGCCATCCTGCTGGAGCGCAACAAGCTGACTTCGGGCACCACATGGCATTCCGCCGCACAGGTGCGCGCATTGCGCCATTCGCGCAACCTGACCCGGATGATCCAGTATTCCGTCGATCTTTACAGCCAGCTGGAAAAGGAAACCGGGCAATCCGTGGGCTGGATCCAGAAGGGATCGCTGTCGATCGCCACCACCCCGGACCGCCTGATCCACGTCAAGCGCCAGGAGGCGCTGGCCCATGCCTATGGGATCGACGCGCGCTCGGTCAGTGCGGGCGAGGCGGCGGAACGCTGGCCGCTGATGAATGCCACGGATGTGCTGGGCGCGGTCTGGTCGCCCGCCGATGGCCGGGTCAGCCCGTCGGATGTCTGTGCCGCATTGACCAAGGGCGCCAGATCGCTGGGCGCGCGGATATTCGAGGACACCGGCGTCACCGGCATCCTGACCGCGAATGGCCGCATCACCGGCGTGCAGACCACCCAGGGCACCGTGATGTGCGATGCCATCGCGCTGTGCACCGGCCTGTGGTCGCGCGAAGTGGGGGCAATGGCCGGCGCCGAGGTGCCCGCACTCGCGTGCGAACATTTCTACCTGCTGACCAAGCCGATTGACGGCATCACCGGCAACATGCCCACCCTGTCGGACCATGACAGCCATCTCTATATCCGCGATGACAGCGGCGGGCTGCTGGTGGGCTGCTTTGAGCCGATGGGCAAACCCATCGCGCCGTGTGTGCTGAACGAAAGCTTCGAGTTTGGCCTGCTCCCCGAGGATTGGGACCATTTCGAGCCGATGATGGAACTGGCGCTGCATCGCCTGCCCTCGCTTGAAACGGCCGAGGTCAAGATGCTGCTGAACGGCCCCGAAAGTTTCACGCCCGACGGCACCTTCATGTTGGGCGAGACGGCGGAAACGCGCGGGCTGTTCCTTGGCTGCGGCATGAATTCGGTCGGGATGGCGTCGGGGGGCGGCGCGGGGATGAACCTTGCGCATTGCATCGTGCACGGCCGCACCGCCTATGATCTGGGTGAGGCGGACGCGAAACGCTTTGCGCCGGTGTTCAATTCGATCGAACATCTGATGGCACGCGCCCCCGAGATTCTGGGCACGCATTACGACATCGCCTATCCCGGCAAGCAACTGAAGACCGCGCGCGATCTGCGTCTGTTGCCGCTCGATTCCGAATACCGGGCCGCGGGGGCCTATATGGGCCAGTTCTATGGCTGGGAGCGCCCGCTCTATTTCGGCAAGAAGGGCGAGCCGCGCATGACATTCGAGCGTCCCGACTGGTTTGAAAACGTGCGCGCCGAAGTCAGCGCCGCCCATGAGCGCGCGGCGATTTTCGATGCCTCCTCCTTTGGCAAGATCGAGGTCACAGGCAAGGACGCCGAGGCCTTCATGCTGCACGCCTGCGCCGGCTATATGGGCCGCGCGCCGGGCAGCGCGATCTATAGCGCGGTGCTGAATGAGCGGGGCACGTTCGAATCCGACATCACCGCGCATCGCATCGCGGCGGATCATTATCGCATCTTCACCGGCACGGCGGCGATCAAGCGGGATCTGGCGTGGTTCCACCGCCAGTCAGACGGCTTTGACGTGGCGCTGCGCGACAGCACGCAGGACTATGCCGTTCTGGGCCTGATGGGCCCCGAGGCGGCGCGCATCATCCGTGAATGCGGCGCGGACGAGTTGAACCAACTGGGATATTTCAAAGTGGGCCCGGCCCATATTGCGGGCCATCACGTGCGCGCCGTGCGGATGTCCTATGTCGGCGAGGCGGGCTGGGAAATCACCTGCAAATCCGAAAACGCCCCGGCGATTTATGCCGCGCTGACATCGGCAGGTGCCGCACCGGCGGGCATGTTCGCGCAGACCTCGATGCGGATCGAAAAGGGGTTCTGCGCCATGGGTCATGAACTGGACAGCGACGTGACCCCGATCGAGGCCGGTCTGCTGGGGGCCACGCGCAAATCCGACGGCTTTGTCGGGTTCGATGCCCTTCAGGCCCGGCTGGCGCAGGGGGCCGGGGTGCGGGTGGTCTCGCTTGTCATGCAGGATGATGACGCGCAGCCCCTGGGACATGAGCCGATCTATCTGGACGGCAGGATCATCGGCCAGACGACATCCTGCGCCTATGGCTATCGCACCGGCGCGCCTGTCGCGCTGGCCTATCTCGGCCAGGGGGTTGCGGATGGCACGCGGGTTCAGGTCGATATCGCCCGCACGCTGTATGACGCGACCCTGACCAACGGGGCGCTGTTCGACCCGGCGGGGGCGCGGATGCGGGTGTCGGCATGAACGCGCCGCTGATCATGATCGCCCCCAACGGGGCGCGGCGCGGCCGGGCGGATCATCCCGCCCTGCCCGTCACCATCCCCCAGACGATCGAGGTTGCGCGCGCCTGCCATGAACAGGGCGCGGGCGCGCTGCACCTGCATGTGCGCGATGAGGCGGGCGTGCATAGCCTTGATCCCGGCCTCTATCGCGAAGCACTGGACGAACTGGCGCGCGTCCTGCCCGATATGGCGGTCCAGATCACCACGGAATCCGCCGGTCTGTTCGATGTCGCCACGCAGCTGCACTGCCTCGTGGCGCTGCGCCCGGCATGGGCCAGCGTCTCGGTCCGTGAAATCGCGCGGGACGCGGCGCTGGCGCCGCGCGTCTATGCCACCTGCGCCGAACAGGGCACACGGGTGCAGCATATCCTCTATGACCAGAGCGACGCCGAGACCCTGCACCGGTTGCAGCGCGACGGGCACCTGCCCGACACCGCGCCCGAGGTGATCCTGGTCCTTGGCAAATACATGCCACCCACCGACGGCACCCCCGATATGCTGAAGGCGCGCGTGGCCGCCCTGCCCGATGGCGCTGCGTGGTCGATCTGCGCCTTTGGCGGGCAGGAACAGGCCTGTCTGATCCGCGCCGCCGGGATGGGCGCCAGCGGCCTGCGCATCGGGTTTGAAAACAACCTCAACCGCCCCGACGGCACCCCCTGGACCGATATGGCCGAGGCGGTGCGCAGCCTGCGCAGCGCATTGAGGGCAACACCACCGAAGGCCGCACCATGACCCGACCTGAAATCACCCTTGTCCCCGCCACACAGGCCGCCGCTTTGCTGCGTCTGCTGCGCCCCGCGCTGAGTGATGCGACCTTCGATCAACGCCTCAAGGCCGCTGTCAATGATGGTTACAAGACCTTCATCGCGCGTCTCGACGGCGTTGATGTGGGGGTGCTCGGCTTTCACATCACGCACGATGTGTGCTGGGGCGCAACGCTTTACGTGGATGATCTGGTGGTCGACCCTGACCGGCGCGGCAACAGGATCGGGCGCGCCCTGATGGAGGCCGCGCGCGCATATGCCGGGCAGGAACGCTGTGATATCATCCGGCTATGCAGCGGGATGAGCCGACATGACGCGCATCGGTTTTACGAAGGTTTCGGCATGACGGCCTTCAGCAAACAATTCGTCCTGCCACTGAATGAAGGGTGACCCCATGAGCCATATCTTTCCCCGCCACACCAAGATCGCCCCGCCCGTCGCCCTCACCGGTGACGGCTGTTTTCTGATCGACGAAAGCGGCAAGCGCTATTTCGACGGATCGGGCGGCGCGGCAGTGTCCTGTCTGGGCCATTCCAACGCCCGCGTGCGCCAGGCGATCAAGGATCAGGTCGATGAGCTGGCCTTTGCGCATACCGGTTTTTTCACCTCGAAACCGGCCGAGGCGCTGGCGGATCTGCTGATCGAACACGCCCCCGGCGATCTGGACCGGGTCTATCTGGTCTCGGGCGGCTCCGAGGCGACGGAGGCCGCGATCAAGCTGGCCCGGCAGTATTTCACCGAACAGAACCAGCCCCAGCGCCGCCACCTGATCGCCCGCAAGCAAAGCTATCACGGCAATACCCTGGGCGCGCTGGCGGCTGGCGGGAACGCGTGGCGGCGTCAACAATTCGACCCGCTGTTGATCGAGGTCAGCCATATCGCGCCCTGCTATGAATATGTCGGGCGCGCCGAGGGTGAGTCCAGCGCCGATTATGGCCTGCGCGCCGCACAGGAGCTCGAGGATGAGATCCTGCGCCTCGGGGGGGATACGGTCATGGCCTTCATGGCCGAACCGGTGGTCGGGGCGACATTGGGCGCGGTGCCCGCCGTCGAGGGGTATTTCAAACGCATCCGCGAGATCTGTGACAAATACGGCGTGTTGCTGATCCTTGACGAGGTGATGTGCGGCATGGGGCGCACCGGGCATCTGTTTGCCTGCAACGCCGACGGCATCGCACCCGATATCCTGTGCATCGCCAAGGGGTTGGGCGCGGGGTATCAGCCGATCGGCGCGATGCTGTGCAGCAGTCACATCTATGACACGATCGCACTCGGCACCGGGTTCTTTCAGCACGGCCATACCTATCTGGGCCACCCGGTCGCGGCCGCCGCCGCTCTGGCGGTGGTGCGCGAAATGCTGGATCAGGACCTGATCGCGCAGGTGAACGCGCGCGGCACCTATCTTGAGGCGCAGTTGCGCCAGCGGTTCGGCCAGCATCCCCATATCGGGGACATTCGCGGGCGCGGCCTGTTCTGGGGGCTGGAATTCGTGGCCGAGCGCGAAACCAAGACACCGTTCGACCCGAAACACGGGCTTGCCGGCAAGCTGAAGAAAGCCGCCTTTGAAGAGGGGCTGATCTGTTATCCGATGCCCGGAACCCGCGATGGCAAGGTTGGCGATCACGTCCTTCTGGCGCCGCCCTTCATCGCCACCGAGGCCGAGTTGGACAGCGCGCTGGACGCGCTGAGCCGCGCATTGACCCAGGTGCTGGACCCGATCACCTGACGCCAGTCGGCAGGCGCGCCCCCATCACAAGGGCGCGCCCGATCCGTCATCTCATGCGGAACAATTCCTGATGGAACCGGTGTGCAACCGGCCAGCCCTGCGCGGCGAAATCCGCCCTTAGCGCAGTGCCGAACCCCGACGGGCCGCAGAACCACAGGCTGGCATCGCGCCATTCTGGCACGGCTTCGCGGATGCGCGCACCGCTCAGCAGGCCGTCTCTGGCATCGATCAGAACATGCAGGCGGACATTGGCCGCCCTAGCATCCTCGGCCAGCCGCGCCAGCGCGTCCTCATCCACATCGGTGGTGGTGTGGAACAGGTCGATGGTCCTGGTCTGCCCCGTCACATCGGGGTGCTGCGCAAGATGCTTGAGACGCGCCACGAAGGGCGTGATCCCGATGCCCGCGCCGACCCAGATCTGATGGGGGCGGTCATCCTCGAAGGTAAAGCAGCCATACGGGCCCTCGATCCGCATGCTTTGACCTTCGCGCAGCAGATCCGGCAGGCGCGAGGTATGATCGCCCAGCGCCTTGGTGACAAAGGTGATACGCGACACCGCAGACGACCAGGCCGACGCGATGGTGTAGGGATGCGCGCCCTCGGCGGCGTCGGACATGGCAAAGGCGAACTGGCCGGGCTTGTGACCGGGCCAGCCGGGCGCCATGTCGATCACCGTTTCAATCGCGCGCACGCCCGGATAGCGCCGGATCGTGGCAATCACCCCCTGCGCGCGCCGCGATGCCCCGATACGCCCGCCAAGCGACACCAGCGCGCCCCATGTCCCTCCGGCCATCATCAGCGCCAGAACCGCGCCCAGCGGCGTCAGCCAATAGTCGAACTCGGTCAGGATGATCGCGTGGAACACCAGCGCGAGATAGGCCAGCGGAAACAGGCGGTGGACCTTGCGGAACCAGTGATAGGGAACACGCGACAGCAGCGCGACAGTGATCAACAGGACCACCGCGTAGAAGGTCCATTCACCCACCACTTCGGCGGCATCGCGATAGGCATGCAGAAACGCGTTCAGCGGATTTTCGATCGGCGCTCTCGGGCCACGTTCGGGCCGGGTCAGCAGACCCCAACCCACCGCCCATTTCGGTGCCTTGACCCACAGCCAATGGCTGAGCGCCGCAACCAGCACGCCGATGCCCAGCCATTTGTGCAGGCGATACATCTTGTCCAGCCCGCCCAGCCAGCGCTCGGGCCAGCGCGGGCGCAGGGCCAGCATCATCGCGATGCTCATGAAGCCCATGGCGATGATCCCGGTATATTGGCGCATGAATTGGCGCAGTTCCCACAGACCGTTTGCCTGCAACACACCCGGATCAACCAGGAGCCACAACAGGGACAGGCCGCACAGACCCCCCCAGAAAGCCAGCTTGATGTTGCGCATGGTGTTTCCTTTTCTCTGCTATTGTCCGGGCGGCGCAGCGCGCGGATTTGTTTGTGTCCAGATGGGCTTGATGGGCCTGGCGCGAAAGTTCTGGTGTTACGGGGCGGCGTGCCGCCTCCGTCGCGCGGTGGGCGCGTCACGCGGTCGCATCCATGATGGGGTGCGCCCGCCGTGCCTTGGGTGGTCACGGCGGACGCCTGTCGGGTCAGGCGATATCGCCCGGTTCGGGCGCGCGCTTGCGCCCGGTGATCATTGCGCGGGCAAGGTTTTCGCGGTGCCGGCGCGAGGCAAGGACAACGCCCGCCACATGCAGCGCGATCAGCACCAGCATCAGATTGGCCAGCACCTCATGCGCCTCCTCGACCGCCTCGGCGCGATCGTTTCGGGTATGGCCGCTGTCATCGGCATAGGCGGGGGCAATGATCTGCACGCTGTCCGGCAGCATGGCCAGACGGGCCGGTTCGACCAGCAGCCAGCCGGTAAAGGCAGTGGCCGACATCGTCACCAGCAGCGCCACGATCATCGCCGCCCCGGCCGGGTTATGGCCGATATGGCGCGCCTCACGCCCGTGCCGCATGTCTTGCAGATAGCGCATCACGCCGCCGGGCCCGCGCAGGAACTGCGCAAAGCGCGCATAGCGCGGGCCGACCAGCCCCCAGATCAGGCGAACACCGATCAGCCCGGCGGCGGCGTAGCCGGCCCAGATGTGCCAGACCTCGCTTTCGTCGCCGGTCAGCCAGGCCAACGCAAAGGCCAGCACCAGCCCCCAGTGCAACAGCCGCAGGAGGGGATCCCAGACGCGGATCATCACTCGGCCGCTTTGGCAGCAGGCACGGCGCTGATGGCCGGCAGCGATGTCAGGCCGGGACCAAAGACGTCATCGCCATATTCGAACTCGACCAGTTGCAGCGTGGCCGGGTCGAACTTGACCTCGATCTCGTGGCCCTCGGCGTCAGTGCCCTTGACCTCATAGCAGCCGTCATCGGTCTTGATCCGGCGCACGATCCAGCCCTGCGCCTCGGCGGCCTTTTGCACCGCATCGCGCGGCTGCCAGTCGGCCATGGGCACGCGGCAGTTATCGTCGTCATACTTGAATTCGACGATGCTCAGCGTGGCGGGATGCAGCTTGGCCTTGATCCTGCGGCCTTGCGCGTCCTGGCCCTCGATCTTGTAACAGCCATCGTCCTCCCTGATCTGCGCGCCGGTCCAGCCCTGTTTCTGGGCCATCGCCAGTGCCGCATCATTTGACTGCCAGTCGGCGCGCGGCACGCGGCAGTCATCACCGGCAAACGCGGCGCCCGCGCTGCCCAGTCCGGCCACAATGGCCACGGTCATCAGATAGTTTCTCATTTTCCCATCTCCTTTCGTGTTTCGGGGATGCCCCTTTGTCGCGCATGATCCTGACACCTTCCTGAAGCGTCGGATTTTTCTGCTTCAGGTGCGCGTCAGCTTGGGCCGTGATAGAGAGGGCGCAACGGACAACGGACGGATATGGCGATGCGGGTGCTGCTGATCGAGGATGACACGGTGCTGGGCGCGGCGGTGCGCGACCAGATCGCCGCCGACGGGCATTCCGTCGACTGGGCCACGCGGCTGGACACGGGGCGCGAGTATCTGGATGTGGCGGCCTATGATCTGATCCTGCTGGACCTGATGCTGCCCGACGGGCGCGGTCAGCCATTCCTGCGGAGCCTGCGCACGCGCGGCGATGCGACGCCGGTGATCATCCTGACCGCGCTGGACCAGATCAGCGACCGGATCGAGGGGCTGAACGCGGGCGCGGATGATTACATGGTCAAACCCTTTGATCTGGCCGAACTGTCGGCGCGACTGGGTGCTGTGGCGCGCCGGTATGGGGGCAATCCCAACCCGCTGATCACGCTTGGCGATCTGGAGATCGACCTTGCCGCACGCTCGGTGCGGCGGGCGGGCAAGGCGGTGGCGCTGACCGCGCGCGAATGGGTGCTGCTCGAAGCGCTGATCCAGCGCCCCGGTCAGCTGCTGTCCAAGGCGCAACTGGAAGAGCGGCTCTATTCCTTCGAGACCGAAATCGAGAGCAACACGATCGAGGTCCATGTCAGCCGCCTGCGCAAGAAACTGGGCCACGAGCGGATCGAGACGGTGCGCGGTCTGGGCTATCGGCTGGGCGCGCCATGAGGTGGCCGCGCTCCCTTCAGGGGCGGCTGGCGCTGGGTCTGGGTCTGGGGCTGACGCTGGTCTGGCTGGCGGTCGCATGGGCCACCGCGACCCTTCTGAGGCACGAGATGAACGAGGTGTTCGATTCCGCGCTTGAGGAGACCGGGCAGCGCATCCTGCCTCTGGCGGTGCTGGAAATCCTGGACCGCGACGCCGGAACCGAGGCTGTGGGCCAGCGCATCGCCACGCTGCACCGGCATGAGGAATATTTCACCTATCTGGTGCGCGACGATCAGGGGCGGGTGCTCATGCGCTCGCACGCTGCCGATGACGCGGATTTCCCGGCCTTTGACGGGATGGGATTCCGCCAGACCGCCACCCACCGCCTGTATTATGACGCCGCCCTGCAAGGCACGATCACCATCGCTGTGGCCGAACCGCTGGCACGGCGCGCGGATGTCGCGCGCGGCTCACTGATGGCGCTGGCCCTGCCGTTGCTGGCGATCATCCCGCTCAGCCTGCTGGGCATGCTGGGCATCGTGCGCCACAGCCTGCGCCCGGTGCGCCGCTTCAGCGATGCCCTGGCCAGCCGTGGCACGCGCGATCTCAGCCCGGTCAGGCAGGGTGAATTGCCCAGTGAGATCATCCCGGTGGCCGAGGCCGTCAATCAGCTGATCGACCGGCTGGGCCGGGCGCTGGAGGCCGAGCGCAGCTTTACGGCCAATGCCGCGCATGAGTTGCGCACCCCCGTCGCCGCGGCGCTGGCCCAGACCCAGCGGCTGATGAGCGAACTCAAGACACCCGAGGCGCAAGGGCGCGCCGCCGAGATCGAGACCGCGCTGAAACGCCTGACCCGCCTGTCCGAAAAGCTGATGCAACTGGCCCGCGCCGAGGGGGGGCGGCTGCGCGTTGCGACGGCATCGGACATGCGCCCGGTGCTTGGCATGGTGCTGGCCGATTTTGACAGAAGTGCCGGCACCGGGCGCATCGTGGCCGAGCTTGCCGATGCGCCGGTGCTGTCGGATATCGACCCGGACGCCTTTGCAATCCTGGCCCGCAACCTGATCGAGAACGCCCTGCGCCACGGCCACGGCGACGCCCCGATCCGGATCGTTCTGGGCCGCGACGGCGTGCTGAGCGTGGTCAATGACTGCGCTTTGGTGCCGCCTGCGACCCTGAAACGGCTGAGCGCGCGCTTCGAGCGCGGGCAATCCATCGCTTGCGGCAGCGGGCTGGGCCTGTCGATCGCCAAGGCGATCGCAGAGGGCGCACAGGGCGATCTGACCCTGCAATCCCCCGCACCGGGGCGCAAGGACGGATTCGCGGCGCTGTTTCAACTCCCGAATTAAAACAGGGCCTTGGGGTTTGATAATGTGCTATGGTGGCACTTGCACCTCTGGCAATTTATGATAGCAACCGATCACTATCTTTTCTTGGGTATTTTATGACGTTGATACAAAAGACCGCATCAGGGCGCGAACAGCAAAGCGCCGAGCCGCAGTTTTGCCTGCGTTTGCGGCATGACAAAGGATACCGCCCTTGAGAATTCCGCGCGCATTGCGCCTGCTTCCACCGATTGCATTGGGTGTGGGGGTGGCGGCCTGGCTGATCTCGACCGCGCAGCCCCCCGCCCGCATCGATCAAACCGAGCGCAGCGTCGTCGCGCGCACGATCACCGCCACCGAAGCGCCGCTGCGCACCGTCGTGCGCGGCTATGGCAATGTGCAGGCCGCGCGCACATGGGAGGCGGTCTCGGAAATCGCCGGCACGATCGTGTGGCGCCATCCGCAGCTCGACACCGGGAATGTGCTGCGCGAAGGCACCAAGGTGCTCAAGATCGACCCCACGGAATACGAACTGAGCAAGGCGCAGGCCGAGGCGGATCTGGCAGCCCTGTCGGCCGATCTTGCCCAGATCGACATGGACGCGGCCAACACGACCCGCCTGCTGGACCTGGAACGCAGCCGGCTGGAGCTGGCCGAAACCGAGCTGGCGCGCATTCGTGATCTGGTCGGGCGGGGCGTCAGCTCGCAAGCCGCGCTTGACGCGCAGGACCGCGCGACGTTGCAGGTGCGCCGCGGGGTCGAGGAATTGCAGAACGCCCTTGGCCTCATTCCCAGCCGGCGCACCCGGCTGGATGCGCAGATGGCCCGCACGAAAGTGGTTCTTGAGCGCGCGAAACGCGATCTCGAAAAGACCGATATCGTAGTGCCGTTCGATCTGCGGGTCGGCGCGGTGCATGTCGGGCGGCATCAGTTCGTCGCGGCGGGTCAGCAACTGCTGACGGCGGACGATATCGGGCGCGCCGAGATCATCGCGCAGATCCCGGTGGTGTCGTTCCGCCGCCTGCTGGGAGGGGCCGGGGAGGGTGATTTTGTGTCCCTTGCCGGGCTGACCGAACGGTTTGAGCGGATCAAGGCCGAAGTGCGGCTGGTCTCGGACGATTCGCAGGTCTGGGAGGGACAGTTGGTGCGTGTCGAAAGCGCGCTTGACCCGCAGGCGCGCTCGGTTCCGGCGGTGATCAGTGTCGATGACCCCTATGCCGGTGTCAGCCCGCCATTGCGCCTTCCGCTGGTGCCCAACATGTATGTCGAACTGATCCTGACCGGGCCGGTGACCGGCAGCGGCATAAGCCTGCCCGACAGCGCCATCCATCAGGGCGATCTGGTCTATCTGCGCAATGACGAGGGCCGTCTTGAACTGCGCGACGTCAGCATTGCCTGGCGTCAGGGCGGACAGGCCATCCTGGCCGGTGGCGTCGCCCCCGGCGATCAGGTCATCCTTGACGATCTGATGCCTGCCATCCCCGGCATGATCGTCGTCCCGGCCGAGGACATGAAATGATCCGCTGGTTCACCGAGCACCCGACAGCGGCCAACCTGCTGCTGGTGCTGATCCTTGCCGCAGGGGTGATGGCCGCGCCGACACTCAAGCGTGAGACATTTCCCGATTTCCGCCCCGTCGAGGCCGAGATCAGCGTGAAATATCGCGGGGCCACCGCCGAAGAGGTGGAGGATGCGATTTGCCGGCGGATCTGGGACGGAGTCGAAAGCGTCGAAGGGCTGGATGAGCTGACCTGCACCGCGCAGGGCGGCATCGCGCGCGCCGTCGCGACGATGGAACCGGGCGGCACGCGGGCGGGCTTTGTCAACGACCTGCGCACCGAAGTCACCGCAATCGACGACTTTCCCGCCGACGCCGACCCGGCCATCGTGCGTGAGTTGCACCGCACCGATGTTGTCACCTCGGTCGCCGTGGCCGGCGATCTGCCCCCGGCGCATCTGGAACGCTATGCCGCCGGGTTGCAGGACCGCTTGTCGGCCCTGCCCGGTGTGGCGCGGGTCACGATGTCGGGGTTCGGCGTGCGGCAATTCCGCATCACCGTGCCCCGCGCGGTGATGGAACAGCACGGGCTGACTGTCTCGGGTCTTGCCGCAAAGATCGACGCCCAAAGCGTGGACCGCCCACTGGGACTTCTGGAAACCGCCCAGCGCGAGATCAGCCTGCGTTTCACCGACGAGCGCCGCAGCCCCGCCGCGCTGGCCGCCTTGGTCGTGATGTCCAAACCCAACGGCGCCGAACTGACGCTGGGCCAGATCGCCACCATCTCCGAGGCTTACACCCCCGAGGAAGAGCGCGCGTTTCTGGACGGTCAGCGCGCCGTGTTCCTTCAGGTGGACAAGGCGCTGGGCGCGGACGCGCTCGAGGTGTTCGATCATGTCGAAGACCTGATCACGACCGAGCGCGAAATCGTGCCGCAGGCGCTGCGCCTCGAGATCGTCAAGGACATGACCAGTATCGTGCGCGACCGGCTGGCCATGCTGGTGCAGAACGGCGCGATCGGGCTGGTTCTGGTCATCGGCGTGATGAGCATGTTCTTTCGCCCCGGCTTTGCGATCTGGGCGGCGATGGGCCTGCCGGTGGCGTTTCTGGGGGCGTTCGCGGCGATGGCGTTGCAGGGGCTGTCGCTGAACATGATGACGATGGTGGCGCTGTTGATGGCGATCGGGATCGTGATGGACGATTCCATCGTCATCACCGATTCCATCGCCGAGGCGGCCGCGAACGGGGCCTCGCGCACCGAGGCGGCGGTGCAGGGCACGCTGGCGGTGATGCCGGGGGTTCTGGCGTCTTTTGCGACCACGATCGCGGTGTTCGGCCCGCTGGCCTTTCTTGCCGGTGATCTGGGCGCGGTGCTTGAGGTGGTGCCGCTGGTGCTGATCGCGGCCCTTGCCGCCAGCCTGGCCGAGGCGTTCTGGGTCCTGCCCCACCACCTCAGCCACGGGTTGAAGGGCGAGGCCAAGCCGCCGTCGCGGTTTCGCGCCGGATTCGAGCGTCGGTTCGAAAGGTTCCGCGAGCGCCGCATCGGCGGGCTGGCCGATCTGGCGATCCGCTGGCGCTATGTCGTGACGGGCCTGACGGTTGCGACGCTGATCGTTACGGTCGGTCTGATGGGCGGTGGATATCTCAAGCGCGAGGCGATCCCGGCGATGGACGGTGACGTTCTGGAGGCGCGCATCCTGATGCCCCAAGGCACGCCGCTGGAGCGCACGAGCGAGGTCGCCGATCTTGTGATCAGCGCGCTGACGCGTGTCAATGCCGCTTTCAAACCGGATCAGCCAGATGGCGCGGCGTTGGTGGAATCCGTGCATCTGCGCCTGAACCACAATGCCACCGCGGGCGAATCCGGCCCCCATGTCGCCACGATCAGCGCCGATCTGCTGGGTGCCGAAATCCGCAGCACGACCCTGGACGAGATCGTGACACGGTGGCGCCATGAGATCGGCGACATCCCCGGCCCGCTGTCCATCCTGTTGACCGAGCCCGGCATCGGCCCTCAGGGGATTGCCATCGAAATCCGGCTGAGTGGCCCCGACCTGACCCAACTGGCCCGTGCCGGTGACGCGCTCAAGGCCGAGGCCGAAACCTATGAAGGCGTGTTCAACGCCATCCATGATTTGCGCCCCGGCAAGGCCGAGCTTCGCCTGCAACTTGCCCCGCATGCGACATCGCTGGGCATCACCGCGCGCGATGTTGCGGATCAGATCGGCGCGGCGTTTCTGGGGCGGGTCATCTCGACCGTGCAAAGCGGCGATATCGCCCATGAGATCGAGCTGGAGCAATCCGCGCAGGACCGGGATTCGTATGATGACCTTCGGGATTTCACCATCACGCTGCATGACGGCAAGGCGGTGCCCCTGTCCACCGTGGCGCGCATCCATGAGGCGCGCGGCTGGTCCGGCATCACCCATGTGGACGGGCAACGCACAGTCACGGTGCAGGCCGATGTGGATACGCGCATCGGCAACGCGGACGCCATCGTGGCGGAATTGCGCAACAGCTTTCTGCCCGCGCTTGTCGCCGCCACGCCCGGCCTCAGCTTCGAGATTGGCGGGCAGAGCGCGAATTCGGCGGTAACCGTCGCCTCGATCCTGCGCGGTTTTCTGATCGGGCTGGTCGGGATCTATATCGTGCTGTCGTTCCAGTTCCGCAGCTATGTCGAGCCGATCATCGTGATGATGGCGATCCCGCTGGCGTTTATCGGGGTGATCCTGGGGCATCTGATCATGGGCTACAACATTTCGATGCCCTCTTTGATCGGGGCCGCATCGCTGGCCGGGATCGTGGTCAACAACGCCATCCTGCTGGTGCAGGTGATCAAGCGGCACGCAGCCGAGGGCATGGACCTGGCGCGCGCCGCGGGGCAGGCCAGCCGCGAACGGTTCCGCCCGATATTGATGTCCGTCTCGACCACGGTGATGGGCCTTGTGCCGTTGCTTCTGGAACGCAGCACGCAGGCCCAGAGCATGAAACCGCTGGTGATTTCGGTGGTGTTCGGGCTGTTTTCCTCGACAGTTCTGGTGCTTGTGGTGCTGCCGGCCTTCTATGCCATCCTGGGCGATCTGGGGCTGGCAAAGACCCGCGCGGTCGCATCGCAAGGCAAGACAGGCACGACAGGCAAGAAAGGTGTCCCCTCATGAACAGCGGTGAAATGCCCGGCCCCCTGCGCCAGAGATGCGCATATGGCGCGCTGCAATGCCTGAAGATCATGGTTCTGACCGCTGCGATCCTGACCGCGTTTTGCGTAAAGACCAACGCGCAACAATTGCTGACCGGCGATCAGATAGAGACGCAGATCGTCGGCCACAGGTTTCAGGGTCGCAAGGGGATCATGTCGGTTACATTGGACTATGCAAGGGATGGCAGCATGACCATGCAATCGCCGATCGGAACGGGCGAGGGCCATTGGGCATTATCGGGCGATCAGCTATGTGTGACGCTGACATCCGGGCCGCGCAAAGGGCACGAATGCCTGACCTTCACCCACCAATCCGACGGGCGCTATCTGGGCTCAAACGGGATCCGGCTGACGCTGATCCCGTGATCCGGATATCGCTCGGGGGTGGCGGTGCGGATCAGGACTTGCCCGTGGCGTGCCGCTGTCGCGGCGGTTCGGGCATCGCATCTGCGGGTTCGCCAAAAATCGCCGTTTGCAGATGTTGCGCCACGCGCTCGGCCCGGGTCATCAGATAGCTTGCCGCTTCGGGCGTCGGCGCGGTTTCGTCAAGCGTGGCGCGAAACAGCTCAAGCCAGAGCGCGAAATCATCCGGGCGAAGGTCAGGCAGCTTGCGATGCGCCGCGATCAGATCGCCGGTGTAGTCATCCGTATGCAGCGCGACGGTCAGCCAGAATGCGGTCATCCGCGCAACCTGCCGACTGCCATCATCCTCCGACGCAGCACCGCTGAAGCGGCCAAGCCTCTTGTTGGCGCGCACCCGCGCAACGAAGAACTGGATCATCCGTGACAGATAGGCCTCATCAATGCCGATGATCTCGGCCGCCGCACGCAATTGGGCGCGGTGCCGTTCAGGGCCGGCCTGTCCTATGTTGAGTGGTGGGTCGCACATCCCGCATCTCCGTCGCAATCAGGTCGCGCGCCGCGGCGTCCGCCGGGGTCGGGGCCGTTGCGGTCCTAGTCGGCCAGGGTCACAAACCGATCCGTTGCATATAGCGCATGACAGGCGGTGCAGGCCTCGACCATCTGGCCGAATTTCTGATGCTGCGCGGCGCGGTCACCATCGCGCGCGACCTGCGCCAGATCCGCCGAAAGCACATGAAAGGCGCGGTCGCGCGTCACGAAATCCTCGGGGACGGCGGCCATCAGGTCCTTCTTGTCCTCGGGCGTCATGGATTGTTGCAGGATGAAGCTGTCATGGATCTTTTGCGCCAGATCCGCCACGCGCGCGTCATCTCCGGCGATCAGGGCCGACAGGATATCCTTGCTCGCGCCCTCGATCGACAGCATTTCCTTGCGCAGAAGGTCGCGCAGCTTTGGGGTCAGGTCAGGCGAAACCGGCTGAACCTCCTGCGCGCTCGCGCTCGGCCCGGCGATCATCGCAACGCCCAGCGCGGCAACGCAAAGCGCGCGATGGATCGGGCCGTATTTCCTGGGATGTTGCATGGTCTGGGTCCTCCTGATTGGTGTTGTGCCTGCGTGGGTCACGGCGTTTCGTTCCTGGTCATGGGCGTGAAATCCGCCGGCGCACGCACCGCCACGCCGACGATGGCACCCCAGATCACTGTGCGCAGGCTCATCGCGCCGACCGTGCGCATCTCATAGGCACCGCCAAGCAGCAGATGCACCCCGAACGCGATCATCACCGCAATGGTGGCAAAAAGGATCGTGATAGACAACCGAACCGCCCAGCGCCGCCTTGCAAACAGGCCAATACCCGCCGCGACATAGGCAAATCCCGCGAAAAAATTGAACCATAGCACGAAGGGAACGGCATCACCGACCGCCGCACGCGCCTCGGCACCGCCAAACAGCGCCCGCCCGCCGGCGAAAATGGTCAGCGCCCCGAACATAACAGCGATGCCCGCCGCAAGAATCAATCCCCATCGTCTGTTATCCATTCGCAATATCTCCTTTTCGGTGCTCAGCCCCGCGAGGGGCGCTCATGTCTGAAATACATATGTTCCGGGCGCGTCGGCGATGGCCGCATGCCCCTTGCCGCCGATCGGGGGCGGCAGGGCAGGTGCACCGGCGCGGGCATCCAGCCACCTGGCCCAGGCTGTCCACCATGATCCGTCCTGCTCGGGGGTTTTGCTGAGCCATGTGTCGGGATCGACGTGGAGATCGCCCGCCTTGCGGTCTCTCACGCGATAGGTCCGGCGCGGATGGCCCGGCGCGGACACGATGCCGGCATTATGCCCGCCGCTGGTCAGCGCAAAGGTCACGTCGGTATCGCTCAGCATGTCGATCTTGAACACCGACTGCCACGGCGCGACATGATCCCTGAGCGTGCCCACCGCAAAGATCGGCACGCGGATATCCGAGACATGCACCGGGCGGCCTTCGACCTCAAAGCGCCCTTCGGCCAGATCGTTGTTCAGATACAGCTTGCGCAGATATTGCGAATGCATGGCATAGGGCATCCGGGTGGCATCCAGATTCCAGGCCATGAGGTCGAACATCGGCGCGCGTTCGCCCATCAGGTATTCGCGCACCATCCGCGACCAGACCAGATCATTCGAGCGCAGCATCTGGAACGCGCCCGCCATCTGGCTGCTGTCCAGATAGCCCTGCCGCCACATGACACTGTCAAGGAACGCAAGCTGGCTTTCGTTGATGAACAGTTGCAATTCGCCCGGCTCGGTGAAATCCACCTGACTGGCCAGCAGGCTGAGCGATGCCAGCCGCGCATCGCCATCGCGCGCCATCGCCGCCGCCGCGATGGACAAGAGCGTGCCCCCCAGGCAATAGCCCACCGCCTGGATCTTTCGATCGGGCAGGATGTCGGTGATCGCGTCCAGCGCCTCCATGATGCCAAGGCGGCGATAATCGTCCAGCGTCAGGTCGCGATCCTGCGCATCGGGGTTCTTCCATGAGATCATGAACACCGTGTGGCCCTGTTCGACCAGATGGCGAACCATGGAATTGTGCTGCGACAGGTCGAGGATATAGTATTTCATGATCCAGGCCGGGACGATCAGGATCGGCTCGGGTCGTACCTTGTCCGTGAGTGGCTGGTACTGGATAAGCTCGATCAGGCGGTTGCGAAAGACGACCTTGCCTTTCGTCACCGCGACGTCCCGGCCCGGCTGGAAATCCCCGCTGCCATTCGGGGATGTCCCGGTCGCGGCATTTCGTGCGTCTTCCATGAAATGCAGCAGACCGTTGATCAGGTTTTTCCCGCCCTGGTCGCGGGTCTTTCTGAGGATCTCGGGGTTGGTGAGCAGAAAGTTCGAGGGTGACATCATGTCCAGCACCTGACGGGTCAGGAACTGTAACCCGCGTTCGTGCTGGGCGGTCACGCCCGGCACGCCGGTGACGACATTGTGCCACCATTGCTGTTGCAGCAAGAACCCCTGATGGATCACGTTGAACGGCTTCATCTGCCAGCCGGCATCGCGAAATCGGTGATCCTGCGGCAGGGGCGTGATACAGGGCTCGGCGTTTTCGACCCTGCCCACACAGTCCAGCGCATAGCGGGCATGGCGGCGGGTCTTGTCGGCGGCTTTCTCAAGCAGTTGCAACTGCTTGCCGGGCGCGGCGGTCATATGCGTTGCCCAGTCGAACCAGGCCCCCATCAGCGCCGCGGGCGACAATCCATGCGTATAGCGCGACAACCACACCTGCGCCGCGTGATCGAGGCTTTCATGCAGGGACGCCGCGGTCTTGTCATCGCCCGGGGTTGCATCCACCGCCGCGCCATCCGGCTCTGCGCCTGTCGCGACGGGCCCCTGCGGCTGGGCTTTCGATGCCGTGTCGTCACCAGGGGGCAAGTCGCAGACGGTTTGCGGTTTTGCCACGGATTGCCTTGTGCTGCGTTCCATTGACCCCCCTTGGGTATGTGGCGCCGGTCAGCCGGGTATCTTATCTTTCGAGTTGCCGGGCGCTATCGAATCAAGATAGTAATTGATTACTATATAAAATCAAGCCATGATGTCCCGAGTCACGAACGGACAGGTGTTACGGTCCGGCAGATGGAGGCACATCAATGAACACATCCCGACAAAAGAACCTTCCGGCGGAAGAGCGGCGCAATGTCACGATCGAAGCGGTGGTCGAACTGGCCGGTGAGACCAACCCCTCGGACATCACGACCGCGGCGATTGCCAAGCACATGAACCTGACGCAAGGCGCGCTGTTCCGGCATTTCCCCAACAAGGAAGCGATCTGGCAGGCGGTGATGAAATGGGTGGCCGAACGGCTGATGGCGCGGGTGGAAAAGGCCGCCGCCGGGATCGACTCACCGCTTGAGGCGATGCAGGCCATGTTCATGGCGCATGTGACATTCGTGTCCGAGCATCCCGGCGCGCCCCGGATGATGTTCGGCGAACTTCAGGGCGCCAAGGCGACACCGGCCAAGCGACTGGCGCGCGCGATGCTGAAACAATATGCGGTGCGGCTGCATGACCTGATCGAGGCCGGCAAAGCCAATGGCGAATTGCGCGCCGATCTGGACAGCGTGGCAGCGGCGACGCTGTTCATCGGGATGATTCAGGGGCTTGCGATGCAATCGCTGATCGCGGGCGACATGAGCCACATGGTGGACGACGCCCCGCGTGTCTTTGCCATCTATCGGCACGGTATCGCAGCGAATGGCACTGGTGAACAAGGAGTCTGATCATGTCACGCCGGGTTTCGGTTCTACTGGTTCTTGCGGTTGTGGCCGCGTTTGTCGGCTATGCGTTGTGGAAGGTGTTTCTTGCCCCCAGCGGTCTGCCGCCCGAGGGTTTCGCGCGCGGCAATGGCCGTATCGAGGCCGATCTTGTCGATGTGTCGACCCGCCTGTCGGGGCGCGTGGCAACCATCGCGGTGCAGGAGGGCGATCTGGTTGCGCCCGGCGATATCCTTGCGGTGATGGACACGACCGAACTCAACGCCCAGAAAATGCGCATCGAGGCCGCCGTCGCCACTGCGCAGGCCGCCGTGGCGGTGGCCAGTGCCGGTGTGACCCGCGCGCAGGCAAATCTTGCGCTGGCCAACAGTGAACTGGCCCGCGCCGAAACCCTGAGTGAGCGCGACGTCATCACGCGTGAGAACCTCGATATCCGCCGCACCGAGGCCGAGGTCGCCAAGGCCGGTCTGGTCGCCGCGCAGGCCGAGGTGCGCGCCAAGGAACGCGCCGTCGATGCCGAAAACGCCAACCTGAGCGAGATCGAGGCCCGTATCGCCGACAGCACGCTCTATGCACCACAGGCGGGGCGCGTCCTTTATCGCCTGGCCCAGCCGGGTGAGGTGCTGGGCAATGGCGGCAAGGTGGCGACGCTGGTCAGTCTGGGCAATGTCTATATGGAGTTCTTCCTGCCCGCCAGCGCCGCGCCACGGGTGCGGTTGGGCGATGAGGCGCGCATCGTCGTGGACGTGCGCCCGGATGCCGCCATTCCCGCCATCGTCAGCTTTGTCGCCCCGCAGGCGCAGTTCACACCGAAACAGGTCGAGACCATCTCTGCACGCGAAAACCTGATGTTCCGCGTTCGCGTGCGCATCCCGCAACAGATGGTCGAGGCGCGTCTGGCGCAGGTCAAGACCGGCGTGCGCGGCGTGGCCTGGGTGCGGCTGGTCGGGGCGGATGGGCATCTGCCCGACTGGCCCGAGGGGCTGACTCCACCGGTGGTTGATGCTTTGCCCGCGCCCTTGGATGAACAACCCAAGACCGGCGGCGAGACAGGACAATGACCGCCGCAGCCGCGACGCAGGCCCCCGTCGCACGGATCACGGCGGTGCGCCATCGCTATGGGAAGGTGATCGCGCTGGAGGATGTGACGCTGGACATTCCCGCCGGGCGCATGGTCGGGCTGATCGGGCCGGATGGCGTGGGAAAATCAACCCTGATGGGGCTGATTTCCGGGGCCAAGCGGTTGCAGGCGGGCCAGATCGACACGCTGGGCGGTGATATGTCCAGCGCCCGCCACCGCACCGATATCGGGCGGCGCATCGCCTTCATGCCGCAGGGTCTGGGCAAGAACCTCTATCACGATCTCAGCATCCGCGAGAACCTGGAGTTCTTTGGCAAGCTGTTCGGTCAGGGCAGGGCCGAGCGCGCCGCGCGCATCGACCATCTGACCCGCGCGACCGGCCTTGCACCGTTTCTGGACCGCCCCGCAGGCAAGCTGTCGGGCGGGATGAAACAGAAACTCGGGCTTTGCGCGGCGTTGATCCATGACCCGGATTTCCTGTTGCTGGATGAACCGACGACGGGCGTCGATCCCTTGTCGCGGCGGCAGTTCTGGGATCTGATCGACACCATCCGCAAGGACCGCCCCGGAATGTCGGTGCTGGTCTCGACCGCCTACATGGAAGAAGCCGAGCGGTTCGAACATCTGATCGCCATGAACGAAGGCCGCGTCCTGGCCGAGGCAAGCCCATCCGACCTGCGCGCACAGACCGCGACCGATACCGTGGGTGACGCCTATGTTTCCCTGCTGGGCGGCGCGCGCGCCGATCAGCCAGCCACACCACCCGCACCGCGCGTGCACGCCACCGATGACGGGCCCGCCGCGATCAAGGCGCGCAACCTGACCAAGCGGTTTGGCGATTTCACCGCCGTCGATGCCGTCAGCTTCGAGATCCGGCGCGGTGAGATCTTTGGCTTTCTGGGGTCGAACGGCTGCGGCAAGACCACCACCATGAAGATGCTGACCGGCCTCTTGCCGGCAAGCGAGGGCGAGGCGTGGATTTTCGGCCAGCCGGTCGATGCGCAGAACCTGGATTCGCGCCGCCGGGTCGGTTTCATGTCCCAGTCATTTTCGCTTTATGGCGAGCTGAGCGTGCGCGAGAACCTGTTGCTGCATGCGCGGCTGTTTCATCTGGCGCCCGACCTGACGGCCCAGCGGATGGCCGAGCTTGTCCCGCGCTTCGGCCTTGAGGCCTATCTCGATCAGGGGGCGGCGTCGCTGCCCCTTGGGGTGCGTCAGCGCCTGTCGCTGGCGGTGGCGGTGATCCATGCGCCCGACATCCTGATCCTGGACGAGCCGACATCGGGCGTCGATCCGCAGGCGCGCGATATCTTTTGGGAGATGCTGCTGGAACTGGCGCAGCGTGACCGGGTGACGATATTCATATCGACGCATTTCATGGATGAGGGGATGCGCTGTGACCGCATTTCGCTGATGCATGCGGGCAAGGTTCTGGTCACCGACGCGCCGGAAGCGATCATCGCGGCGCGCGGCATGGACACGCTTGAGGATGCGTTCATCGCCCATATGATGGATGCGATGCCGCAAGAGGCGGCTGAAGGCGACACCGCACTGACGATCAGCGAGGCCCCGAAGGCGCCCGCCAATGCGGCGCGCTTCAGCCTGAGGCGGCTTCTGGCCTATACCACGCGCGAGGCGATGCAGGTGCGCCGCGATCCGGTTCGGCTGGCGTTTTCGTTCATCGGCAGCGCGGTGTTGCTGCTGATCATGTCGTTCGGCATCTCGCAAGAGGTGCGCAACATTCCCTTTGCCGCGCTCGACCTGGACCGCAGCCCCGAAAGCCGCGCCTATCTGTCCGGTTTCGAGGACTCGGACTGGTTCCGACAGATGCCGCCCCTGCGCGACGCCGCAGAACTGGAACGGCGCATGGCCAGCGGTGAATTGGCGCTGGCGCTGCAGATCCCGCCGGATTTCGGCCGCAACCTGCGCCGGGGCGAAGGAAGCGAGATCGGCGCACGGATCGACGGCACCGATACCAGCCGCGCGGGAACGGTGGAAAGCTATGTCGCGGGCGCGCATGCCCATGTGCTGAACGTGGGCGCGCAATCGGCGTTGGCGCTGAACGCCGTCACCCATGCAGGCACGCCGGATCAGGGCGCACCGGCGCGCCTTGAGCCACGGTTTCACTACAACCCCGCGATGGAGAGCCTGCCGGCGATCGGCCCGTCGATTCCGCCGCTCTTGCTGCTGCTGTTCCCGGCGATCCTGATGGCTGTCAGCGTGGCGCGCGAAAAGGAAATCGGCACGATCACCAATTTCCATGTCACCCCCACCGGGCGCGCCGAATTCCTGATCGGCAAGCAACTGGTCTATATCGCCATCACGCTGCTGAATTTCGCCATTCTCACGGTGCTGGTGGTCACGGTGCTGGATGTGCCGCTCAAGGGCAGCCCGGTCGCGCTGGTTCTGGGGGCGCTGCTCTATGCGGTGGCGGCCACCGGATATGGGCTGCTGGTGTCGATGATGGCCAAGACCCAGGTGACTGCGGTCTTTGCCGCAGCGATCCTGTCGGTGATGCCGACGCTGCAATTCTCGGGCATGATCACGCCTGTCTCGTCGCTGGAAGGGCCTGCGCGCATCCTCGGGACAATATGGCCGACGACCTGGTATATGGGGCTGAGCGTGGGCACCTTTACCAAGGGGCTAGGCCTGTCCGAGCTGTCGGGCCATCTCATGCGCCTTGCCATCTTTGGCCCGCTCCTGACCACGCTGGCCATCCTGGCCCTGCCCAAACAGGAGCGATGAGCATGCGCAGTTTGGCAAATATCTTCTGGCTGGCCGGGAAAGAGCTGAAAAGCGTCCTTGGCGATCCTGTGATGGTGATCCTGATCCTGTGGTCCTTTATCATCGCCGTCATGCTTGAGGCCAGCGGCGCGGGCGACACGGTCTATAACGCCGCCATCGCCATCCTGGATGAGGACGGATCGATGCTGACCCGGCAGATCACGGCGGCGCTTGGCCCGCCCTGGTTCCAGCCGCCGATGATGATCGCGCCCGACCAGATCATCCCCGAGATGGACGCGGGCCGGATCATGTTCGTGCTGGCCTTTCCGCCGGGATTCGAGGCTGACGTGATCGCCGGCCTGATGCCCGCCGCGCAGCTTGAGGTTGACGCCACCGCGGTGTCACAGGCCCAGCTTGGCACGGATTATATTGTCAATATCCTGACCTCGGAAACCCGCGCCTTTCTGGTGGGCAACCCGGAGGCCCCCGACCCGGCGCTGCGGCTGGAACTGCGCCGCGCCTTCAATCCCAATGGCGATCCGGTCTGGTTCAAATCGGTGTCTTCGCTGCTCAATCAGCTATCGCTGCTGACCATCGCGCTGACCGGCGCCGCGATGCTGCGCGAACGCGAACAGGGCACGATCGAACATCTGATGGTGATGCCGCTCACACCGCTTGAGATCGCGCTGTCCAAGGTGGCGGCCAATGTCGTTGTCGTGCTGAGCGCGTTCACCCTGTCGCTTCTCTTTGTGGTGCAGGGGGTGTTGGGCGTGCCGATGGCCGGGTCGGTGGTGCTGCTTCTGGCCGGCACGGCGGTCTATCTTGCCGCCGCCGCCGCCATCGGCATGTTCCTTGGCACCATGGCGCGCAGCATGGCGCAATTCGCGCTGCTGGTCATCATGGTGATCATCCCGATCATCATGCTGTCGGGCGGCATGGGCGCCATTGAAAGCCAACCCGACATGGTGCAGCGTCTGACGATGTCACTGCCGTCGCGGCATTTCCTGAGCTTCGCCAAGGCGGTGGTGTTTCGCGGCGCGGGGCTCGATACTGTCTGGGTGCAATTGGCGCTGATGGCGGGATTGGGGCTGGCGTTCTTCGTGGCGAGCCTGTTCCTGTTCCGCCGCTCGATGAGCCTGTGACCCCCTGCCCCCAGCGTTGAACCGGAATGACGCCCGCGATGACGCCCTGTCAGATCAGGTGCCCTATGGCAGGCTGTCCAGTATCTGCTGCGCCGCGGCGTGCGGGTCCGGCGCGGCCCAGATGGGGCGCCCCACCACGATATGATCGGCGCCATCCGCTATCGCCTGCGCGGGGGTGGCAATGCGTTTCTGATCGCCCGGATCGGCGCCGATCGGGCGCACGCCGGGTGTGACGATCAACCGGCCCGCCGCTTCGGGCAGGGCGCGGATCAGCGCGGCCTCCCGGGGTGAGGCGATCACGCCATCGGCCCCGGCCTCGAACGCGCGGGCGGCGCGGGTGGCGACCAGATCGGGAATGTCCCCGGCACGGATCAGCCCCGCATCCAGATCGGCGCGGTCCAGCGATGTCAGGATGGTGACGGCAAGGATCCTGGTCTGGCTGCCCGCCGCCCCGGCGCAGGCGGCGCGCACCACATGCGGATCGCCATGCACGGTCAGAAAATCCAGATCGAACGCCGCAAGGCCGCGCACCGCGTTTTCAACGGTTGCGCCGATGTCGAACAGCTTGAGATCCAGAAAGATGCGCTTGCCATGTTCCTGTTTCAGCTCATTGGCCAGCGCCAGACCGCCGCCAGTCAGCATCCCCAGACCGATCTTGTAGAAACGGACATCCTCGCCCAGTTTTTCGGCCAGTTCCAACCCCTGCAACGCGTTGGGCAGGTCGATGGCGACGATCAGGCGGTCATTGGGGTGGGACATGTGGCGCGATCCTCGTCATTGCAGGGTCGCGCCCTTCTTGCGGTATAGGTGTCAGCCGTCAAGCGGTTTGTGCCCGTGCGCCAAGGCGCGGCGCAGGCATCGCCCCTCATCAGGCGGCCAGTTTGCCGAACAGGCGCTGCACAAGGGATTTCGCGTCTTCGATCACCGGCGAAACCTCGGGCAGGCGTGCACGGCGGCGCGAGCGCACAACCCCCGTTTCGGCGCGGTGCGCGCGGCGCGCGGCCTGCACCAGACCGCGTGAGATCAGCGGGAATTCGGCATTCAGCGGCGCGTTGACATGGGCGGGATAGGTAAATGTCTGCCCGTTGTCATGCAGTGTGACCAAGGCTTCGAACGCGGCGCGCTCGGGGTTGTAGCGGATATCTTTGAATTGAATTTTCTCAATTTTCATGGATCTGCTCCTTCTCTAACGGGCACCCGGCCCTGAGAGGCGCTGTGGATAACTCAGCCCCTCCTGTGGATAACTTGGGTGCAGCGCTGAAAGTTCCATCCCCGCTCACGAAAAATTCACCGGGTGGGCGGAAAATGAAACAGATGGCTTGAAGCGGCGCGGCGCACTGCCCAGATCAATGACAGGTTCCCGAATGTCGTATGCCTATCGAAGGGTGCGCGCCGGGGTAACGCTAATGCAAGGAGATATGCGATGGACTTGAACAAGTTCACCGAGCGGTCGCGCGGTTTCATTCAGGCGGCACAGACGATCGCGATGCGGGAAAGCCATCAGAAACTGGCCCCCGAACACCTTTTGAAAGCATTGATGGATGACAGCGAAGGCTTGGCCAGCAATCTGATCCGCCGGGCCGGCGGTGCGCCCGAACGTGTGGTGCAGGCGCTGGATCTGGCGATGGGCAAGATCCCGCAGGTCAGCGGCGATACCGGACAGACCTATATGGACCAGCAGACCGGCAAGGTCCTGGACGAGGCCGAGAAACTGGCGACAAAGGCCAAGGACAGCTTTGTTCCGGTCGAGCGGATATTGCAGGCGCTGGCGATGGTCAAATCCCCCGCCCGTGAGGCGCTGGAGGCGGGCAATGTGTCCGCGCAGGGCCTGAACAGCGCGATCAACGACATTCGCAAAGGGCGCAAGGCCGACAGTGCCAGCGCCGAGGACAGCTATGAGGCGCTTGAGAAATACACGCATGACCTGACCAAGGCCGCCGAGGAAGGCAAGATCGACCCGATCATCGGGCGCGACGATGAAATCCGCCGTGCGATGCAGGTCCTGAGCCGGCGCACCAAGAACAACCCGGTCCTGATCGGTGATCCCGGCGTGGGCAAGACCGCCATCGCCGAGGGTCTGGCCCTGCGGATCATCAATGGCGACGTGCCCGAAAGCCTGCACAACAAACGCCTCTTGTCGCTGGACATGGGCGCGCTGATCGCGGGCGCGAAATATCGCGGTGAGTTTGAGGAACGCCTGAAGGCGGTGCTGAACGAAGTGACGGCCGCCGCCGGTGAGATCATCCTGTTCATCGACGAGATGCACACGCTGGTGGGTGCGGGCAAGGGCGACGGCGCGATGGACGCCGCCAACCTGATCAAGCCCGCGCTGGCGCGCGGTGAACTGCACTGTATCGGCGCCACCACGCTGGATGAATATCGCAAGCATGTCGAAAAGGACGCGGCTCTGGCGCGGCGCTTTCAGCCGATCGTCGTCGAAGAACCGACGGTCGAGGACACGATCAGCATCCTGCGCGGCATCAAGGAAAAATACGAGCTGCACCACGGTGTGCGGATCTCGGACAGCGCGCTGGTGACGGCGGCCACGCTGAGCCATCGCTATATCACCGACAGGTTCCTGCCCGACAAGGCGATCGACCTGATGGATGAGGCCGCCAGCCGTCTGCGCATGGAGGTGGATTCCAAGCCCGAGGAACTGGACGCGCTGGACCGCGAAATCCTGCAAAAGCAGATCGAGGCCGAAGCGCTGAAGAAAGAGGACGACACCGCCAGCAAGGACCGTCTGGAAAAGCTGGAAAGGGAATTGTCGGATCTGCAGGAACGCAGCTCCGAGATGACCGCGCAATGGCAGGCCGAACGTGACAAGCTGGCCAGCGCCCGCGACATCAAGGAACAGCTGGACCGCGCGCGGATCGACCTCGATCATGCCAAACGCGCCGGTGACCTGGCCAAGGCCGGGGAACTGTCCTACGGCGTCATTCCGGGTCTGGAAAAGCAGCTGGCCGAGGCCGAGCAGGCCGAGGAAGAAGGCGTCATGGTCGAAGAGGCCGTCCGTCCCGAGCAGATCGCCCAGGTGGTCGAGCGCTGGACAGGCGTCCCCGTCGCCAAGATGCTGGAAGGCGAGCGTGAAAAACTGCTGAGCATGGAAGAGGGGCTGCACAAGCGCGTCATCGGCCAGAACACCGCCGTGCGCGCCGTGGCCAACGCCGTGCGCCGTGCCCGCGCCGGCCTGCATGACGAGAACCGCCCGCTGGGGTCGTTCCTGTTCCTTGGACCGACAGGCGTCGGCAAGACCGAGCTGACCAAGGCCGTGGCCGAATTCCTGTTTGACGATGACAACGCAATGGTGCGGATCGACATGTCGGAATTCATGGAAAAGCACAGCGTCTCGCGGCTGATCGGTGCCCCTCCGGGCTATGTCGGCTATGACGAAGGCGGCGTGTTGACCGAGGCCGTGCGCCGCCGCCCCTATCAGGTGGTGCTGTTCGATGAGGTCGAAAAGGCGCATCCGGACGTGTTCAACGTGCTGTTGCAGGTGCTGGATGACGGTATTCTGACCGACGGTCAGGGCCATCGGGTTGACTTCAAGCAGACGCTGATCGTGCTGACGTCGAACCTCGGGGCGCAGGCGCTCAGCCAGTTGCCCGAAGGTGCGGATGCCAGCGACGCGCGGCGCGATGTGATGGACGCGGTGCGCGCCCATTTCCGGCCCGAATTCCTGAACCGTCTGGATGAAACCATCATCTTTGACCGGCTCAAACGCGAAGACATGGCCGGGATCGTCACGATTCAGCTCAAGCGCCTGGCCAAGCGGCTGGAAGGGCGCAAGATCACGCTGGATCTGGACGATGCGGCGCTGAAATGGCTGGCCAATGAGGGCTATGACCCGGTGTTCGGCGCCCGCCCGCTGAAGCGGGTGATCCAGCGCGCATTGCAGGATCCGCTGGCCGAAAGCCTGCTGGCCGGCGATATCGTCGACGGAAGCACCGTGCCCGTCAGCGCCGGGCCCGAAGGTCTGATCATCGGCGAGCGCGTGGGCACCAGCACCCGCCAGCCCCCCGAGGATGCCGTGGTGCATTGACCCCGAACATATGACACGCAAGGCGGCCCATCCCTGATTCAGGGGTGGGCCGTCTGGCATTTGGCGAGGCGGGCTTGGGTCTATTTCTGCCCGATCCGGGGCTCGGTTCCGGCGCGCAGCCGGCGGATATTGGCGGCGTGGCGGATATAGACAAGGATCGTCAGGATCACGCCCAGCAAAAACGCCTCGCCATAGCCCAGAACGACCATCCAGATCGTGCAGGACGCCGCCGCCGCAATCGCCGCCATCGACGAAATGCGCGAGACAACCGCGAATAGCAGCCAGGTCAGACAGCACGCCAGCCCGACAGGCCAGGCCAGCGCCAGCAGCAGACCCAGAAACGTCGCCACCCCCTTGCCGCCCTTGAATCCCAGCCAGACCGGAAAGCAATGCCCGATAAAGGCCATGAGACCGGCCAGTTGCGCCGCGTCCTCACCGCTGAGCGCGCGCGCCAGCAGAACCACCACCGCCCCCTTGCCCCCGTCCAGCAGCAGCGTGGCCAGCGCCGCGCCCTTGCTGCCGGTGCGCAGCACGTTGGTGGTGCCGATATTGCCCGATCCGATCTCACGCAGGTTGCCCAGCCCCATGGCGCGGGTGATGAGCATCCCGAAGGGCACCGACCCCAGCAGATAGCCCAGCACGGCCCACAGGACCAGGAACGCGACAGAGGTTTCAATCATCGGCATCAGGGCACCTCATAGACCGGAATGCCGGCGACATATGTGGCCAGGACCTTACCCTGCATCCGTGCGCTGTCAAACGGCGTGTTCTTGGATTTCGAGTGCAGCTTGAAGCGATCCAGGACAAAGGGCGCATCCGCATCGAACAGCACTAGATCGGCCGGTGCGCCGACCGCAAGCCGCCCCGAGGGCAGGCCCAGACGTTTGGCCGGATTGAACGCCATCGCCCGAAACAGCGTCGGCAGATCCAGCTCACCCGAATGGTAAAGGCGCAGCGCGGCAGGCAGCAGCGTTTCCAGCGCAACCGCCCCGCTGGCGGCCTCCTCATAGGGCAGGCGCTTGGATTCTTCGTCCTGGGGCGTGTGCATGGAACTGATCGTGTCGATCAGCCCGCTGCGCACCGCCTCGATCACCGCCTGGCGGTCATCCTCGGATCGCAGCGGCGGCTTGACCTTGAAGAAGGTGCGATAGTCGGCCACGTCCAGCTCGTTCAGGGTCAGGTGGTGGATCGACGTCCCGGCGGTGATGTCAAGGCCGTTGCGCTTGGCCCGCTCCAGCGCGGGCAGGGCGCGCGCAGTGGTGATCTGATCCGCGTGATAGCACGCATCGGTCATTTCCAGCAGCGCGATGTCACGATCCAGCCCCATGCGCTCGGCCATGGGCGACACGGCGGGCAGGCCCCGCAATGACGCGAACTTGCCCGATGTGACGGCGGCGCCCTGGCTCAGATCCGGGTCCTGCGGGTGCGCAATGACCAGCGCCCCCAATGAGCGCGCATAGGTCAGCGCGCGGCTGAACACCTTGTTGTCGCGCACCACATGATCGCAATCGGTAAAGGCAATCGCGCCCGCATCCATGAGAAAGCCGATTTCGGTCATCTCACGCCCTTCGCGCCCCTTGGTCAGCGCGGCCATCGGCAGCACATTGACCGGCGCGGCCTCATTCGCGCGGCGCGACACGAATTCCAGCACCTCGGGGCTGTCGATGGCGGGCAGGGTATCGGGGCGCGTGGCGATGGTGGTGACACCGCCCGCCGCCGCCGCCCGCCCGGCAGAGCGATAGGATTCCTTGTGCCGCTCACCCGGCTCACAGACCTTGACGCCGATATCGACGATGCCGGGCGCAAGGCATTTGCCGTTCGCGTCAACGATCGCGGTCTGCCCATCCGCCTGTTGCATCGGGTCCGTGCCAGCAGCGCCCCTGGCGGCGATAAGCCCGTCCTCGATCAGCAACCACCCCGGGGCGTCACTGCCGGCTTCGGGGTCGATCAGGCGGGCGTTGATGATCAGGGTCTTGGTCATAGGGGGGTTCCTGCGGTGTCACGATCAAGCGTTCCGGCGCGGTCATGAAAGACGCGGTGCAGCGCGTCAACCATGCCACCCGCCAGCCATGGGGTGAAATCCTGTGCCTCGCTCTGCCAAGTGCTGCGCAGATCGACGCGCTTCAACCTTCCGAGTTCGCCCATGCCGTTCCTTTCTGAATGTCCCGCATCAGCGCGTAAACCGCGCGCCCGTCTGCTATCCGCTCGAACCCGATGGGGTAGCTGCGCACGCCGTTCTTCGTGCGCCGCGTCTCCTTGGCGAAATGGATGTCCGAAAACGCCCCCTCCTCGAACCCGAGCACGGTCCGGGCGTCAATCGGGTAGGAGCGCAGCTTGCGCCCCGCAAGCGGCATGTCGGTGGCGATGAAGCCGCGCTTGTTGGTCAGGGTATACCAAGTGTGCCGCCGCCGCCACGGCCCCCAGAGCGGCCCGGCAACCATGATGCCGACCCCGACCGTGAAATGGATCAGCCCGAAGGCCCAGAAATACCCGCCACCCAGAGACGCCATCACCATCCAGAACAGGGCAAACCCGGCAAAGGCCATCCCGAACAGGATCTGGAACAGGGCAGCCGCGCCAAAGGTGACGCTGGCATCGGGGCGCCCCTGCCAGAGGATCGTCTCATCGCCGTCCAGGATGCCGGCCCATGGGTCATTGCCGTTCATCCCATGCGGCCCGCCTGTGCCGCCTCGATCCGGGCGCGGGTCGCGTCGCGGTCAGATTGATATTTCAACAGGTGCTTGTCGCCGGACCGGGTGACGACCTGCACCGCACTGCCAAGGGTGCGCAACTGCGCGATCTCGTTCAACCGCACGACGCGGGTCTGAGGGCCCAGCAAGCGCCGGTCGGTCAGATCCCAGCGCGCCGACAACTCATCGGACGCCACATAGAAGGCCCGCACCGCAATCGCGGCCAGACCACCCACCGCCCCGGTCCACAGATGCGGATTGCCGATCGCCCACAGGATCGCCATGCCAAGCGCCATCGCCCCGGCGGCCAGCCATGCGTGGTCACGGAAATATGTCGCCCGGTCGGGGTGAAACGAGGTCAGCACATGTTCCCCCTCGCCCAATGTGGTTGTCGGTGTCATTGACGGGCTGAACGCGTCGCTCACAGCGCCACCACAATGGCCAGCAGAATGATCACCAACCCGATCACCAGCATCCAGACCGGCCACCATGCGCGTTTTGACGGCGCGCGCGGCGGCGCGGCCGGCCCGGTCAGGGTGCCGCGCGCACTGGCGGAGGGCAGAGGCTCGAACTGCACCTCTGGGCTGGGTTCGGTGAAACTGGCGATCAGGCGCAGCGGGGCGCGGGGGCGCAATTCGACACTGTTATTGGCAAAAGCGCGTGATCTCAGGATCAGGATGCCATCTTGCAGCGCCTCAAGCTGCGCGCGCATCGGGGCCAGTTGCTCGGCCGGGATGCCCATTCCATCCTCAAGATACCTGACCAGTCCGACACCCGTCAGATCCGCGGCGGAGAACAGCTCGGCCTGGGTCGGGTCCAGCGGCACCGCGCCCAAGGCATCGGCCAGCGGCCAGGTGCCGTTGCGCCGCCCGAACGCCTGCAAGGCCGGTGCATCCAGATCGACGGCAAAGACCCGCACGACGCCGGTCTCACCCTCGGGAATGATCAGCCGCTCGTTCATACCATGACCCCTGCCGCGCTGTGGCGCGCCCGCAGGTTGCGCGCCAGCAGGTCCATCGCGGCCATGCGCACCGCCACGCCCATTTCCACCTGCTCCTGTATCACGCTGCGGTTGATGTCATCGGCCAGTTCGCCGTCAATCTCGACACCCCGGTTCATCGGGCCGGGATGCATCACGATCGCATCCGGCGCGGCAAAAGCCAGCTTTTCGGCGTCCAGACCATAGCGGTGGTAATATTCGCGCTCGGACGGGATAAATCCACCATCCATCCGCTCGCGCTGAAGGCGCAGCATCATCACCACATCGACGCCCTCAAGCCCCTTTTTCATGTCGTCATAGACCTCGACACCGAATTCGCTGATTTTCGCTGGCATCAGCGTGGGGGGGCCGATCAGGCGGATGCGGTTCTCCATCTTGCCCAACAGCAGGATATTGCTGCGCGCGACGCGGCTATGGGCGATATCGCCGCAAATCGCGATGTTCAGACGATGCAGCCGTCCCTTGGCGCGCCGGATCGTCAGCGCGTCCAACAGGGCCTGCGTCGGGTGTTCATGCCGCCCGTCCCCGGCGTTCAGGACGGCGCAATTCACCTTTTGCGCCAGCAGGTCCACCGCGCCGGAATGCGGATGGCGCACCACCAGAAGATCGGGGTGCATCGCGTTCAGGGTCATCGCGGTGTCGATCAGGGTTTCGCCCTTCTTGATGCTGCTGGCCTGCATCGCCATGTTCATCACATCCGCGCCCAGACGTTTGCCCGCCAGCTCGAAACTGGCCTGTGTTCGGGTCGAATTTTCAAAGAACATGTTGATCTGCGTCAGCCCGGCCAGCGCATCGGAATGCTTGACGTCCTGCCGGTTCAACTCGGCATATTGATGGGCGAGATCCAGAATGGTGGTGATGTCGCCGGGGGCCAGGGGTTCGATCCCCAGCAGATGCTTATGATTGAAACGCAATCCCATGCTCCTCGCGGCCCCGGTTTGCGGGTTTATCGCACCAAGCGCGGCGCGGATCAATGCGCAAGCGGTGGGGCGGGCGCGCAATGCCTGGCCAGCGCGCCCGCCGGATCATTCGGTTCAGGCGCGCATATTGGCGCCATTCGCGTCATAAAGCGGTGCGCCCTGCACTTCGGCGTCATACATCTGCCCCAGGATCTCGACCTGAAGCCGGGTGCCGCCGGCCGCCAGATCGGCCTCGACATAGCCCATCGCCATGGATTTGCCGACGTGATGCGCATATCCGCCGGAACTGACATAGCCCACGGCGCGGCCATCGCTGAGGATCGCCTCGTCATTGCTGACGTCGATGCCGTCCACGTCGATCACCAGCGTCACCAGACGGATCCTGGGGCCGCTTTCCCGCTCGGCCAGGGCAGCGGCTTTTCCGGTGAAGTCCTTGTTCCAGTTGATGAAGACATCCATACCGCTTTGGGCGGCGGTGAAATCGGGGCGATAATCCAGCGTCCAGGCACCCCATGCCTTTTCCAGCCGCATCGACATCAGCGCGCGCGCGCCATACCAGCGCAGACCGTGATCGGCGCCCACCTGTTCGATCGCCTCATAAAGGCGAAGCAGGTATTGCGGATGGCAATAGATCTCATAGCCCAGTTCACCCGAAAAGCTGATCCTGTTCAGGATCACCGGCACGCCGCCGACATGGCATTGCGCAAGATCGCGAAAGCGGAACGCCTCGCCGCTCACGTCCTTGCGGGTGATCTGTTGCAGCAATGCGCGCGATTTGGGGCCGGACAGGGCGATACCGTGCCAATCGTCGCTGACATTGCGATAGCTGACATCCGCGGGCAGGCGCGCCTCGAACCAGCGGCGATGCGCCTCTTGCATGACGCCCGACCCGAACAGCATGAAATGCTCGGGGCCAAGGCAGGCAACGGTCAGATCTCCATAGAGCTTGCCACTGTCGGTCAGCATCGGGGTCAGGGTCAGACGCCCCGGTTTAGGCACATATCCGGCAAGAACAGTGTCTAGATAGGCGCGCGCGCCGGGGCCCTTGAACTCATGCTTGGCAAAGTTGGCGATCTCGATCGCGCCCACGGCTTCGCGCACGGCCTTGACCTCGCGGGCGACATAGGCGTGGCTGCGGTTGCGCTCGAATGTGGGCTCTTCATGGGCATCGTCGGGGCCATCAGCAAACCACAGCGCGTGCTCCAGGCCAAAGCTCTGCCCCATCCGCGCGCCCTTGGCGACCAGCCGGTCATAGATCGACGTGGTTTTCTGCAAACGGCCCTTTGGCAGGGTCTCATTCGGGAAGGTCATCACGAAGCGGCGTTCGTAATTCTCGGTGGATTTCACCGTGCCCCAATCGGGGCTGGCCCAGTCGCCAAACCGCGCCACATCCATCGCCCAGACGTCGATGCTGGGCTCACCGTCGATCATCCACTCGGCCATGGTCAGCCCGACACCGCCGCCCTGACAGAACCCGGCCATCACGCCCACGGCGCACCAATAGTTGCGCATCCCCGGCACCGGCCCGATCATCGGGTTGCCATCGGGGCCGAACGTGAACGGCCCGTTGATGATGTCCTTGATGCCGGCGCGCCCGATCGCCGGGATCCGCTCGAACGACATTTCCAGCCGGTCGGCGATTCGGTCCAGATCGGCGGGCAGCAATTCATGCCCGAAATCCCAGGGCGTGCCGCCCACCTTCCACGGCGTTCCGCGCGGTTCATAGGTGCCCAGCAACATCCCCTGGCGTTCCTGGCGGAAATAGATATTCGCCTCATAGTCGATGCCCGCGGGCAGGCGCTCGGTCCGGGCGACGATTTCGGGGATGGCTTCGGTGATCAGGTAGTGATGCTCCATCGGCTGCACGGGAAGGTTGATCCCTTGCATATGCCCCACTTCACGCGCCCACAGGCCACCGCAATTCACGATATGCTCGGCGTTGATCACCCCCTTGGGCGTGGTCACATCCCAGCTTCCGTCGGGGCGCTGTTTCGTCTCTGTTACACCGCAATGCGTGAAATATTGCGCGCCATGCACCCGCGCGGCCTTGGCAAAGGCATAGGTCGCGCCCGAGGGGTCCAGATCGCCGTCCTGATCATCCCACAGGGCGGCATGGTAATGGCTGGGGTCGATCAGGGGATGACGCTCGGCTGCTTCCTTGGGGCTGATGAATTCCTGGTTCAGGCCCATATACCGCGCTTTCGAGCGTTCCCTCTTCAGATAATCATACCATGTCTTGTTCGAGGCCAGATAGAATCCGCCGGTGATGTGCAGCCCGACGGAATGCCCGCTGAGTTCTTCGATTTCCTTATACAGATCAATTGTATAGCTTTGCAGCCGCGAGATGTTGGGATCGCTGCTGATCGTGTGGATCTGCCCCGCCGCGTGCCAGCTTGACCCCGAGGTCAACTCGTCCCGCTCAAGCAGGACCACGTCTTTCCAGCCGAATTTTGCCAGATGGAACAGGATCGAACAGCCCACAACACCGCCGCCGATGATCACCGCCTTGGCATGGCTGGGCAGTTTTTTCGCGCCGGTTTCTGCGTCTTTTTGTATTTCAGGCATTTTTGTCTCCGCCTTCAAACGTCAATAATGCGTTCATGTCGCGTTCGGCCATCGCGCGGGCGAGACCGTTGAAATCCCCGCCCAGCATGGCGCGCGCGGCGTCAATCGCCGCGCCGTAAGCCAGCCGCGCCAGCGCGCCGCCAGTGGACAGGCGCGCGGCCCCCATTCGGGCAAAATCGGCCTGTGTCAGTGTCGAATATTGCCCGGAGGTCAGCACATTCACCGGCACCGAAACGCTGGCGATGATGCGTCGCAACGCATCCACATCAGGCGGCGCAGGCACATAGACGCAATCGGCGCCGACGGCCTCATATGCCTGAATCCGGCGGATTGCCGCATCGCCATCATAATTGCCCAACATCACGCCATCGGCGCGCGCCACCAGGATAAAATCGCGCGGCAGGGCGCGCGCGGCCGCTGTGGCGGCGCGGATGCGTTCGACCGCCAGATCGAAATCATATGACGTGAATTCTGGCAGCGCCGTATCCTCGATCGAGCAGCCAGCCAACCCGGCCTCGAACGCGAGGCGGATGGTCTGGGCCACCTCATCGGGGGCCTCGCCAAACCCGTTCTCGAAATCGCCGGAAACAGGCACTGTTACGGCCGAAACAAGGTCCTGCGCATGGCCAAGCGCCTCATCCCGCGTCAGGGTGCCACCATCGACGCGCCCCTCGCTGAAGGCATGGCCTGCCGACGTGGTCGCGATCGCCGGAACCCCCAGCGCCTGCATCATCCGCGCCGACCCCTTGTCCCAGGCATTCGCCAGCAGAAACGGATCACCCTTGCGATGAAGCGCGCGAAACTCGGCCCCGATGTCACGCATCATTCTGTCCCCCAATCCATGACGACCTTGCCGGAATTTCCCGAAATCATCGCGGCAAACCCCGCCTCGAAATCGTCGATACCGATACGATGCGTGATCAGGCCGGACACGTCCAGCCCACTCTGAACCAGCGCAATCATCTTGTACCAGGTCTCGAACATCTCGCGGCCATAGATGCCCTTGACGTGCAGCATCTTGAAAATGATGCTGTTCCAGTCCACCGCAAATTCAGTGGGCGCGATGCCAAGCAGGGCAATCTTGCCACCGTTGTTCATCCGCGAGATCATCTGCTGCATCGCCGCCGCCGCGCCGGACAT
>CAKSUL010000009.1 GCA_934501475.1 uncultured Roseovarius sp.
CACCAGCAGCCCCGACATCAGCGCGACCCGGCCCAGCAACTGCATGGTGGTGTGCAAGGCGCGGCTGGTCTCCTCGTCCAGCGGCGCGCCGCTTGCGTCGACGCGCGGCACCGCCTCGACCGACATGGCATCGGCCACGCCGTCCTGCACCACCAGCCCGCAGGGCGCCAGCAGCACGCTGAGGACATACCACGCCTCGACGGGCATCAGCGCGCCCATGGCATCGGGCGATGAGATCAGCAGATACATGATGCCCAGACTGGCCGCGATCAGCGCCGCGCCCAGATAGATCAGCAGCCATTTCCAGCGCCAGATCAGATCGACCAGATGCCCCAGCGGCATTTTCAGCGCCCATGGCAGCATCGCCCAGAACGACAGGCCAGCCAGGAACGACGCCGATAGCCCCAGATATTCCTTGACGAAAAACGTGCCCACGATCGCCGTCAGCCCCGAGATGCCGAAGGCGAAATAGACCATCAGCGGCGGCAGGAAGGACCAGCGCATATTCCGGACCAGATCCAGAACCACGGCGTCGAACCATGCGCGCAGGCCTTGGGACTCGGTCATTTATGCGGGGTCCTCGTCAGCCGTGGATCAGGTTTCAGGATCGTGCCATCTGACGCAATTTCGTGCCCTGCGTCAAAGGGTATCGCGCGTCAGAGAATGTCCAGCGCCGTCTCGGGCGGGCGGGCGATTACGGCGCGCCCCGCGTGCAGCACGATGGGCCGCTCGATCAGCCTCGGGTGCTGCGCCATGGCCGCGATCAGCCTTGCATCTGGGTCCGAAGCGTCAAGGCCGAGATCATCAAACAGCGCCTCGCCCCGGCGCATCATGTCAATCGCGCGCCCGCCCAGCTGGGCCAGAACGGCGCTGATCTCATCCGCATCGGGCGCATCCTCAAGGTAGCGCCGCACAGTCAGACGCCCCGGCGCGCGCGCCTCAAGCAGGGCCAGCGTCTGGCGGGATTTCGAGCATTTGGGATTGTGCCAGATGGTGATCATGTCCAGTCCTGCCGCTTGCTGCCCACGGCCTGCGCCACCGTGTCGAACCCGTCCGCCGCCAGCAACCTGTCAAGCCCGATCGCAATGTCGCGCACCAGCGACAGGCCGTGATAGATCAGCGCCGAATAGACCTGCACCGCGCTGGCCCCGGCGCAGATCTTGGCATAGGCATCCTCGGGCGAGGCGATGCCGCCGACCCCGATCAGCGGGATGCGCCCATCGGTCAGCACCGAGAGGCGCGCCAGAACGCGGGTGGATCGCTCAAACAGTGGCGCGCCGGAAAGGCCGCCCGCCTGATCCCTTTGCGGGGCGCTCAGCCCGTCGCGCCCAAGGGTGGTATTGGTGGCGATGATGCCGCTCAGCCCGCGGGCCAGCGCCACATCGGCGATCTCGGAGAGTTCGCCATCGCTGAGATCGGGGGCGATCTTCAGGAATACCGGAATCGGTCTTGGCAGCCAGTCGCGCGCCTCCATCACCCCCGCCAGCAGCGCCGACAGGGCCTCAGCGCCTTGCAGGTCGCGCAGTTTCTCGGTGTTGGGCGATGAGACATTCACCGTCGCGAAATCCAGATGCCGCCCGCAATGGGCCAGCACGCGGGCGAAATCCTCGGCGCGGTCGTCGCTGTCCTTGTTCGCGCCGAGATTGAGGCCGATCACCGCGTTTCGGGGGCGATTGGCCAGCCGCGCGGCGGCGGCCTCCATCCCGTCATTGTTGAAGCCGAAGCGGTTGATCACCGCGCGGTCCTGCGTCAGGCGAAACAGGCGCGGGCGCGGGTTGCCCGGCTGCGGGCGCGGCGTGATCGCCCCCGCCTCGACAAAGCCGAACCCGGCGCGCGCAAGCGGCGCAAGCGCGGTGCAATTCTTGTCGAACCCGGCGGCCAGACCGATCGGATTGGGCAGGTCCAGCCCCGCCAGATCGGTGCGCAGACGCGCAGTGGTGAGCGGCCCCGGCAGCGGAACCAGTCCGGCGCGCAAGGCCCACAGGGCCATCCCGTGCGCGCGCTCGGGGTCAAACCGGTGCAGCGCGGCGAGACCGGCCCGCTCGATCAGGCGGGCGGCCCCGCTCATTCGGCACCGGCGGGAAATTGATGCACCCCGTCCCTGATCGGAAGCGGCTGCGCCCAGACCACATCCTCAAGGCGCAGCGCGCGGTAGAGATGCGGAAACAGCGCCCCGCCGCGCGATTCCTCCCATTTGAGGGCATCGCCCAGACGATCGGTGTCCACCGCCAGCAGCATCAGACCCTCCTGGCCCGCAAAATGGCGCGCCGCCGTTTCCGGGGCCTGCTGGATCGTCGAGAAATGGACATAGCCATCGGCCACATCGACGGGCGCGCCGGCGGTTTCGCGGTTGGCGCGCAGATCGGCCCATTCGCTGGCCTGGAAAATCTTGTAAATCAGCATGATCCGGGTGATGCCCCGGCGCTGCGCGCGGGTCAAGCACAGATAGCTTTGACTTGGGGCGGTGCGGTCGGGCATGGTTGCGTGAAATGGGGCAGGACGGGGATGCAATGACATGAAATCGCGATTGAGCGGGGCGGTGCTGGGTGTGCTGGGTGTGCTGGCGGGGGGTGCCCTGATGGTGGGCGCGGCGCAGGCCGAGATGCGGCTGACCATCCTGCACACCAATGATTTTCACGCGCGCTTTGAGCCGGTGAATGGCTTTGATTCCACCTGCGCTGCCGCGGACAATGACGCCGGGGCGTGTTTTGGCGGCTCGGCCCGGTTGATGAGCGCCGTGCGCGAGGCCCGTGCGCGCGCCGCCAACAGCAATGTCATTCTGGTGGATGGCGGCGATCAGTTTCAGGGCACGCTGTTTTACACCCGCTACAAGGGCCAGTTGGCCGCCGAGATGATGAACCGGATGGGCTATGACGCGATGACCGTGGGCAATCATGAATTCGATGACGGCCCCGAGGTGTTGCGCGCCTTCGTGCAGGCGGTGAATTTTCCGGTGCTGATGTCGAATGCGGACCTGAGCGATGAGCCGGCACTGGACGGGCGTATCGCCAGATCGAGCGTGATCGTGCGCGGCGGTGAGCGCATCGGGCTGATCGGCCTGACGCCGCAGGACACCGGCGAGTTGTCGAGTCCGGGGCCGAATGTGCGCTTTTCCGATCCGGTCGAGGCGGTGCGCGCCGAGGTCGCGCGCCTCAGCGGGGACGGCGTCAACAAGATCATCGTGCTCAGCCATTCGGGTTACGGCGTGGACCGCCATGTCGCGGCCGAGGTCCAGGGAATCGACGTGATCGTGGGCGGGCATAGCAATACCTATCTGCACTCGGACGACCCCAGGGCCGAGGGGCCATATCCGACCATGGTGGGCAACACGGCGGTGGTGCAGGCCTATGCCTATGGCCGCTTCCTGGGGGTGCTGGAGGTGGTGTTTGACGAGGCCGGTCAGATCGTCTCGGCCAGCGGCGCACCCTGGGAGATGGACAAGGCGGTGCCCGAGGACGAGGCCATCAAGGCGCGCGTCGAAGAGGCGGGCGAGCCGCTGGAAGAGCTGCGCAACCGCGTGGTGGCCGAGACCTCGGGCCCGATCGCGGGCGACAAGGCCGCCTGCCGCAGCGGGCAATGCGCCATGGGCACGCTGATCACCGATGCGATGCTGGACCGGGTGCGCAGCCAGGGCATCGACGTGGCGTTGCAGAATGGCGGCGGGCTGCGCGCCGGGATCGACGCGGGCGAGATCACCATGGGCGAGGTGCTGACCGTGCTGCCGTTCCAGAACACGCTGTCCACGTTCCGGGTGCGTGGCGAGGTGCTGAAACGGGCGCTGGAGAATGGCGTGAGCCAGGTGGGCGAGGAGGCGGGGCGCTTTCCGCAGGTGGCCGGGATGAGCTTTGTCTATGATCCCGCTGCCCCGGTGGGCGAGCGCGTGCGCGAGGTGCTGGTGAACGAGGCCCCTCTCGAGGCGGAGCGGCTTTATGGGATGGTTTCCAACAACTACATCCGCAACGGCGGCGACGGCTATGAGATGTTTCTGGAGGCCGAGGACGCCTATGATTTCGGCCCCGACGTGGCCGAGGTGGTGGCCGAGTTTCTGGCCGGGAAGGGCGCTTATGTGCCCTATGTCGGCGCGCGCAGCCGGGTTCTGGGCGAGTGAGGCGCCCCACCGGCGGGCGGCGCGCGCATCGCGGCGTCGGATTGCCTTCGGCGAGGATATTTTCGGCCTTATGTATCAAACGCACCAAGATTTGTGAATCCCTCACGCGCCAGATTTGTTAGTCTGCGGCCATGCAGGACAAAACAATCAACAACGCGCTTCTGGCGATCTGGCGGCAAGGTGGGGAACAGGCTGAACTTGCGCGGCCCTTGCTGAATGCGCGCGGGGTTCCTTTGCCAAGACACGTCCAGATAAATCCAATGACGCGGGGAAGATGCGCGCGGTTTGTTATGGGTACATTGTCCTCTGGCCCTATGACCGCCCCAGAACTTGCCGACAGCCTTCAGGGCGCATTGCAAACGCCGCGCCGTAGCGCCCTCAATAGGGTCTACTGCTGCCTTGTGAGGCTAGAGGCTAAGGGGCTGGTGTGTAGGGATGGGCGAGGCTGGTCTAGTGTTACGCATGCAATTCCAGCAAGTAGCGCTTTACCTTCCTTGGCGTGAACCGCGAGACAGTCATCCCGTCGCAAATTTCCGTAAGTTCTAGTTCAGGAAATGGCTCACGCTTGGTGAACCTCCCTTGGTCGATACCAGCTTGGATCGTTATGCAGCGTTCAATATCGGAGAAGTTGTATACGACATAGCTGTCTCTAGTGATGAACGGATGGACGCCTGCGCTAAGCCTAACTGTTGGGTCGCAGTTTGTGGCCTTCCAAGAACTGATGTTCGCTAAAACGACCTTGTTTGCCGCGCAGGGCGAAGTGCACACGACAAACAGATGGTTCCAATTGCCGCCCGTTGGCATCAAGTATGTATCACCACGCTCTATCGGCAACTGTCGTCTGCAGTTCTGAAATAGCCGATCTGAACTCTTGGTAAGACCCTGTCCGCTTGGAGAACTCATCGGCGTTATCTACGCCGAGAAACCGCAAAGTCCTCTCAAGTGGGATTGGCAATGAACTCCCGTTCGGATCCTCCCATTCCGGGCAGTTAAGATGCGTCCAGTCTCTTATCCCATATTTGCTCATCGCTCCGAAACGATCCCAAACGCGGTTCATTGCGTCAATCTCGGCGTCGGAAAGTTCGTCATCATCACTATCTACGCGAGCACGAGCGAGGGTTACGTTATGGCCCTCTTTGTCTGCGATGAGGGATGACCACTCATCCGCTTCAATACCGCCGCCGATAAGATCGTAGGTTACCGAGTTCACGGGACCATGGCGCATTGAGACATGAAGATCGTTGGAAATTGTCAGGCCGCACTCAGCAAGGAACTCTCTATCTGCCAAATAGATGAGCTTCACCAGCTTCAAAACAGGCATAAGGCCACCTTCCTTGTCGCAAAAGAATGCGGCAATCTGAGCGGCTTTGCGTGAATTGAACCCGTTTTTCATACGCTCAACATAAGCGATTCCGCAAGAAATATCAATACCTTGCATATGCATTGGTTATCAATGAGTTAAGCCGCCCGTTGCCAATAACCCTTCCAGCTACGGCTCACAGGTGCCCCCATCGCGTTGCTCACGATGATGTGCGCAAGAGTGCCGTTGTCGGTGCGGCGGTTATCTTCCAGCCATGCGGCGTGGTTCGCGTACTGGTGCAGGTATTGGGGGCTGACGTGGTGGTGCTGGCCTTCGACCATGCGGCGCAGGCGCGAGAAGTAACTTTCAACCATGTTGGTGTGCTTGCCGTTGTCGCTGTAGATTTCCGAGTGGTTCACGCGGTCAACGTGATAGCCCATGTGCAGCAAGTCCCAATGGCTTGCTTCATCCGCTGACATGGTAGCCATGCGGCTCACATTGTCGTTTGCCAGCGCAACGCCTTCGGATTCTGACATGCGCACGAAAGGCAGGGTGCGGCCATCACGCTCACGCAGAGCGACAACAACCCGGCGCTTGCCGGTCTGGTGTTCTTTCAAGCGGCGATCCTTGCGGTCTGCCTTGGCGTTCTCCGGGCGGATATGACCGCCGAAGTATGCGCCATCGATCTCTACGTGACCGTCCAGAACTTCGCCGGTCTGCACCTCGGTCGCCATAGCTTCGCGCAGCTTGTGGGCCAGCACGAAGGCTGTCTTGTATTGGCAATCCAGATCGCGAGAAAGTTGAACCATGCTCACGCCCTTGGACGCGTTCACGATAATGCAAATCGCAGCCAGAAGGTCTACGAAGTCCATCTTCCGGCTGGCAAAGATCGTGCCGGACGTTACCGAAAACTGGTGATAACAGCCCTTGCACTTGAATTTGCGGCGGGTGCTGATGTTGTATGTCTCATGGTTGCCACAGCGGGGGCAAATAGCTTCACCATTTGTTTCAGGCCAGCGCATTTCGCAGAACGTGGCATAGGCCGCATCTTCGCCTGCTTTGTAAATGCTGCGAAGGCAAAGTGTGCGTGATGCCGCTGAAAGAAGGAAGTGCTGTGCCATTTTCATACCGTATTCGCTATCTATATATCGAATTTAGTATGGTGACATACTACTTGCAATAGGATATATATCGAATACGTTAGTTTTTACATGACAGGTGATATATGGCTGTGCAAAATGAATGGGAAACCATGTCTGCAAACCTGCTTAAAGCAGAGTTAAAACGGAAAGGGGTGACATACGCCCAACTTGTTGAAAGACTTGCTGATATTGGAATCAGTGAGAAAGAGGTGAACATCGCTAACAAGCTGTCCCGTGGGAAGTTTTCAGCGGCGTTTATGTTGCAATGTTTAAAGGCTATAGGGACGGTAGATTTGCGATTGGTCTAATTCTAGGAATTGGAATTGGTATATTTTGGATATTAATTCTAGATGTCTCCTCTCCTCTTATAGACCCATCGACTAGCAGCATGACCGACTGCGGCGGAACCGCCAACGATTGCGGAAACAATAGCAATGGCGTACCAGATAGAGGGTATTGGCTGAGGCGGTTTTTTGCTCTTGAGGATACTCTCGCTCAATGGATCATGATGGCCTTCACCATAGCCGCTGCGTTTCTCCTGCTCGGCACACTCAGAGCTACACAGGAAATGGCACGAGAAACGTCGCAGATCGGTAACGACCAGATCAACGCGGCCAATGATGCCGTTAGGGTGGCCGCACAGCAGTTCAGAGCGGGGTTTAAGCCGTGGATTAGCGTCGATATGAAGGGCGCGTTCCTTGGCAGATTGCGCCATGATGACCCTCCTATGGTCGAACCTGGTCCATCTGAAACATCTAGGCTTACCACAATCCACGGTGAAACCTTTGTGACAAATATAGGCACTATACCCGTAACAATTGAAGACTTTGATTTGCGGGCAGCAGATTGGTCTAGATGGGCATACGTTCACAACACCCCAGCCCATCTTAAGGCTAAAAAAGTTGATTTCTTCGCAATTATTCCTAGCGGCACCACGATTCAAATTAATCCTATGTCTGGTGTGACTGAACATCACATGCCGATAGCCACATTCACTTTGCCCGCGATGAACAGAGTAGATTTTAAGATGGACCCACCACCTCTTATTGGAAAGATTGTATACTCCGACCCCATGGGGGTCAGGTATGAGCATAACTTTGCATTTGTTGCCCGCCCAAGTTGGGGCAAAGGATTCAGCCGATATGGAGGAAGGAAATACAATTATGAACGTGAGATAAAGTAATATCTTAATCATCACTCACACCCCGCTTGGTGCGTTTGATACATAAGGCCGGATATTTTCAGCCAGAAGAAGCGGCGGGTGCGCCTGCGGGCGGGGGTCTTTGCAATCGGCGCCGCAAACGCGATAGGGTGCGGCGAAATCGGCGGCGCAGGATCAGGAACATTGCGATGAACGAGGTCAAGGATCAGTATGAGGCCTATCCCTATCCCCAGAGGGATCCTGCGGATGAGGCCCGCCGGCTGATCACCGGATCGCCGTCGCATCCTGTCGAGATCGATCATTTCCTGTTTGCGGGGCAAAGGGACTGGTCGGTGCCTTTGCGCGTGCTGGTGGCGGGGGGCGGCACCGGGGACGGGCTGATCCAGCTGGCAGCGGTGATGAAGCAGGCCGGAAGGCCCTGTGAGATAACCTATGTGGATCTGTCGCGCGCCTCGCGCGAGGTGGCCGAGGCGCGCGCCGCGATGCGCGGGCTGGACGGGATCCGTTTTGTTACCGCAAGCCTGCTGGAGGCGCCGGAACTGGGGCTGTTCGATTACATCGATTGCTGCGGCGTGTTGCATCATCTGGAGGATCCGCGTGCGGGGTTTGCGGCGTTGCGCGCCGCACTTGCCCCCGGTGGCGGTCTGGGGTTCATGGTTTACGCGCCATATGGGCGCAGTGGTGTTTACCCGTTGCAACAGGCATTCGGGGTCTTGTTCGAGGGGCTGGCGCCGCAGGAGCGGCTGGCGCGGGCGCGCGAGATCGTTGCGGATCTGCCCCAGGGGCATCCGTTTCGCTGCAACCCCAACCTGGGGGATCATCACGACAGCGAAGCGGGGTTCTACGATCTGCTGCTGCATTCGCAGGACCGCGCCTTTGATGTGCCGGAATTGGTGCAGGTGATGGGCGAGGCGGGCTGGGATCTGGCCGGGTTCACCATGCCGGCGCTTTATGATCTGGCGCGGATCACTGCTGCGGGTGGGCATCTGGGTGATCTGGAGCGCATGGCGCTGGCCGAGAAACTGCGCGGCACGATCAAGACCCATGTCGGCTATGCCTGGCCAAGGGGCGAGGCGCGCGCGCTGGCGTCGGGGCGGCGGCGCACGCTGGTGCCGCATCTGAGCGGCGTGCAGCCAAGGGCACTGGCGCGTGCCATCGCCGCAGGGCAGGCCGCGAAGCTGAGCTTTGGCGGTGTCGCGGCGGAGGTGCGCCTGCCGCGCGGCGCGGCGGCGTTGGTTGCCGGGATCGACGGGCGGCGCAGTCTGGAGCAGATCGCAGCGGGCGCGGGGATGGATGCGCTGGCGATGGGCGCGCTGTGGGGCAAGCTGGAGGCCGAGCTGACCGGTTGGGGCGTGCTGCGTTATTCGGCCATCCATGGCTGAGTGATACGGGGGCAATTCCGATGCCCCCCGGCACATGTCCAGATGGGTGTATCAGGCCCCTTCGAAGGCGCAGAGCGTGTGCAGTTTCATGCCCAGGGCCTCAAGCCGCCTGCGCCCGCCCAGTTCGGGCAGATCGACCACAAAGGCACAGCCCGCGATCACGCCGCCAAGCCGCTCGATCAGGCGGATGCCGGCCTCGGCTGTGCCGCCCGTTGCCAGCAGGTCATCGATCAGCAGCACCTGTTCGCCGGCCTCGATCGCGTCGTCATGCATTTCGACCACGGCCTCTGCGTATTCCAGCTGATAGGCCTCGGAGATCACCGCGCCGGGCAATTTTCCTGCCTTGCGCGCCGCTACAAAGCCACAGCCGAGATGATGGGCAATCGCTCCGCCGAGGATGAAGCCACGGGCCTCGAGCCCGACCACCTTGTCGATGCGCGCGCCGACATAGGGCTGCACCAGCTGATCTATCGTCATGCGAAACCCTGTCGGGTCAGCGAAAAGCGTGGTCACGTCGCGAAACATGACACCCTCATGCGGGAAATCGGGGATGGTGCGGATGTAGTCCTGAACGCTGGGGTGTTGGCGCATCGGGGGCCTCTTGTGGTTGTGGGGACAGGGGCGTCTCAGGCCGTGCGGCGCAGCAGGGCGGTCATGACGCCAATGCCGATCAGCGCCACACCGCCGCCACGGGTCAGCCACGCGATGACCGCCGGTTTGCGGATGGTCCGGCGCAATCGGTCCGCCAGCAGCGCATAGGCCAGCGCGTTGAGCGCGGCAAGCCCGACAAATGTCACAATGAGGATGGCGAACTGCGCGCCAAGCGGGGTGTCGAGCCTGATGAATTGCGGCACGAAGGCGATGAAAAAGGCGATGGATTTGGGGTTGAGCGCGGTGACGGCCGCCATATGGCCAAATACCTGACGCGCCGTGACATCGCCGACCTGTGTCGCGACCAGCCCCGCGCCTCTGGCGCTGCGCAACAGCTTGACCCCAAGCCAGACCAGATAGAGCGCGCCGATCACTTTCAGCGCCGAAAACAGGAGGGCCGATGTCAGCACCAGCGCCCCAAGCCCGACAAGCGAGGCCGTCATGGCCACCAGATCGCCAAGCGCCACCCCCGCCGCCGAAGCCAGCGCAACGCTGCGCCCCTTGCTGAGCGCATAGCTGAGCACCAGCAGCACCGTGGGGCCGGGAATCAGCAACAGCGCGGTCGAGGCGGCGACAAAGGTCAGCCAGAGCTGTATGTCCATCGGATCGGTCCCTTCAATCAGAGAACGCGCCCGGCGACCGCGTCAAGCCTGGCCATGAGGCCGGGATCACGCGCCTGCGGGCCGGTCAGGATCGCGTGCTCGAGCGCGCGATCACACCCTTGCGGGCAAGGTGCGCGCGTGGCCCCCAAAAGGGCGGGCAGCCCGCGCAGCATATCGCGCGCCTTCTCGGCGTTGCCCATCAGGGTGGCGATGATCCGGGTCACATCGACCTCGCCATGATCGGGGTGCCAGCTGTCATAATCGGTGATCATCGCGACCGAGGCATAGCAAAGCTCGGCCTCGCGGGCGAGCTTGGCCTCGGGCATGTTGGTCATGCCGATCACGTCACAGCCCCAGACATCGCGATAGAGCCTGGATTCCGCCAATGTCGAAAACTGCGGCCCTTCCATCGCCAGGTAGGTGCCGCCATCATGCACGGTGATACCGGCTTTGCGCGCCGCCTCGCGGCAGGCCGCGCCCAGACGGGTGCAGGTGGGGTGAGCGATGCTGACATGGGCGGCGCAGCCCATGCCGAAAAAACTGTTGTCGCGCCCAAAGGTGCGGTCGATGAACTGATCCACGATGACGAAATCGCCCGGCGCCATCTCCTCGCGGAACGAACCACAGGCCGACAGGCTGATCACATCGCTCACGCCCAACCGTTTGAGCGCGTCGATATTGGCGCGGTAGGGCACGCTGCCGGGGGAATGGACATGGCCGCGCCCGTGCCGGGGCAGAAATGCCATATCGACGCCGTTCAACCTGCCGGTCAGGATCTGATCCGAGGGGGCGCCCCACGGGCTGACCACATCCTGCCAGGTGGCGTTTTCCAGCCCGTCGATCTCATAAAGACCCGACCCGCCGATCACCCCGATTCTGGTTTGCGTCATGCCCTGTCCTCACATCCTTGGCCGGCACCCAGCGTAAAGCGTGCCCGGAAGATTTGAAACCGCAAATCGGCATCGTCGCCGCGCCGTGACCCTTGCGCGCCCGCCCGGCGCAAGGGTAGGAATTGGATATTTACAAGCCAGAAGAAGGATCAGGCGCCCATCTTCTTCTTGCTCTTAAATATCCATCCCACGCTTCAGCATGCACACCGGCCCGGGTGGTGGCGCAGCGGCGCGTTCATGTCCTTTTGCCAATGCGGGGCTGGTCAAAACCCGCCCAAGCCAGTAAGCGGGTCACTTTCGTGATCCGATCACAACACAGGACCCCTGACTTTGAAAAACGCCCTTCTTGCTTCGTTTGCAAATCTCACCATGCCGGATCTGCGGGTCATGCAGGACGAGCCGTTCAGCATCGGGCGTCTTCGCACCGAGATCCTGTCCGGGTTGACCGTGGCGCTGGCGTTGGTGCCCGAGGCGGTGGCCTTTGCCTTTGTGGCCGGGGTGCATCCTCTGGTCGGGCTATATGCCGCGTTCCTGGTCGGGCTGGTGACGGCGGTGATTGGCGGGCGGCCGGGAATGATCTCGGGGGCGACCGGGGCGCTGGCGGTGGTGATGGTGGGGTTGGTTGCGCAGCACGGCGTCGAATACCTGTTCGCCACCGTCGTCTTGATGGGGATCATACAGGTCCTGTTCGGGGTGTTTCGCTGGGGCAAGTTCATTCGCCTGGTGCCGCATCCGGTGATGCTGGGCTTTGTGAACGGGCTTGCGATCGTGATCTTTCTGGCGCAGTTGAGCCAGTTCAAGGTGCCGGGCACCATGGTGGATACGGGTCACGGCATGGGCGGCGGCGAGTGGCTGAGCGGGGCGGCGCTGCTGATGATGCTGGGGCTGGTTGCGCTGACCATGGCGATCATCTGGGTGATGCCGCGCCTCACGCGCGTCATTCCGGCGCCGCTGGCGGGGATCGGCGTGGTGGCCGGTCTGGTCATCGTCTTTGGCCTGGATGTGCCGCGCGTCGGTGATCTGGCCTCGATCCAGGGCAGCTTTCCCAGCTTTCACATTCCGATGGTGCCGCTGAACTTCACGACATTCGAGATCATCCTGCCTTATGCCGTGATCCTGGCCGCCATCGGCCTGATCGAGAGCCTGCTGACCCTGAACCTGGTCGGTGAGATGACCGGCAAGCGCGGCGGCGCCAGCCAGGAATGCATCGCGCAGGGGCTGGCCAACACGCTGACCGGGTTTTTCGGCGGCATGGGGGGCTGTGCGATGATCGGGCAGTCGATGATCAACGTCAAATCGGGCGGGCGCACGCGCATCGCCGGCATCGCGGCGGCGTTGTTCCTGCTGGCCTTCATCCTGTTTGCCTCGTCCATGATCGAGCAGATCCCGCTTGCGGCGCTGGTCGGGGTGATGTTCATGGTGGTGATCGGCACCTTTGCCTGGAACAGCCTCACCATCCTGCGCAAGGTGCCTTTGACCGATGCGGCGGTGATCGTGCTGGTGACGGCGGTCACGGTTAAATACGACCTTGCGATCGCGGTGGTCGTGGGGGTGATCGTGTCGGCGCTGGCCTATGCGTGGAACAACGCGACGCGGATCCATGCCCATACCCATATCGGCGCGGATGGCGCGCGCATCTATCAGATCGAGGGGCCGCTGTTCTTTGGCTCGGCCGAGGGCTTTGCCGAGTTGTTCGACATTTCGGGCGACCCGGATCTGGTGATCGTCGATTTCGACAACAGCCGCGTGGTGGATCAATCCGCATTGCAGGCGATCGAGATGCTGGCGGGCAAATACGAGGCGGCGGGCAAGAAGGTGCAATTGCGCCATCTCAGCCGCGATTGTCACCGCCTGCTGACCAAGGCCGGGCATCTGATCGTCGATAGTGATGATGATCCCGATTATGAACTGGCCGTCGATTATGGCGTGCGCACCGGGGTTCTGGGCGCGGGACACTGATCACGCCACCACAAGAGGCCGCGCAATGACATTCCTGGTGATCCTGTTGGGACTGTTGCCCAGTTTCATGCTGGTCGGGCTGGGGGGCCTGGTGCGCCCGCGCCTGTCGGCGAATGCCTGGCAGGGGCTGGACCGGCTGAATTTCGAGATCCTGTTTCCCGCGCTGCTGTTCGTCGCCGCCTCGGCGCGCAAGATCGAGCTTTCGGCCATCGCCACCATCGCCCCGGCAATATGGGCGCTGCTGGCGTGCGGGCTGGTGGCCGGTTATGGCGCCCGCCGCTTTGGCCCGGCGCGGTTCCTGGATTTTGCCGGGGCATGGCAGACCGCGTGGCGGTTCAATTCGGCGCTGGCATTCGTGGCGGTCACCACCTTGCCGCAGGCCGATGCGGCGCTATTGGCGGTGGCGATCGGGATGGCGGTGCCGCTGGCCAATGTCTTTGCGGTATCGGCCCTGTCGCGCGGTGGGGCACTGGGGATCGGTGCGACCGTGCGCAAGGTGGCGTTGAATCCGTTTCTGCTGGCGTCGCTGGCCGGTGTGATCGTCGGCGTGTCGGGCTACGCGGTGCCGGCACCGATCCTGACGCCGCTGAGCATGCTGGCGCAGGCGGCGATCCCGATTGCGCTGATCTCGGTCGGGGCGACGATGAACTGGGGCGCTCTGGCGCGGCTGGACCGGTTCAGCGCCACGCTGTGCGGGGTCAAGCTGATCCTGCTGCCTGCCATTGCCACGCTGGGCGCGCTGATCCTGGGCGCGGGCAGCGCGATGGCCAGCACGATCATCCTGTTTGCCGCGATGCCCACCGCCTCGGCGGCGCATGTCCTGGCCGCCGGGTTTGGCGCGGATCGCGAGCTTGCGGCGACGCTGGTGGCGCAATCGACCTTGCTTGCGGCCATCACATTGCCGCTCTGGCTGAGCGTGGCGCGCCTGTTGTTCTGAGGGCGGCCTCAGTCGTCGGGGCGGCCCATGGTGAACAGGTTGCCCACCACCGCGTAATCCCGATATCCCAGCCGCGACAGCGGACGAAACCGCGTCACGTCAAACCGCCCGTCAACAAGGCAATCGTCGCGGATATGCACGCCGATCACCTCGCCGAAGACCGCGTAATTCTCATCCCCGGCGATGCGCAGGATATGGGTCATGCGGCATTCCAGAGAGGCCGGAACACCCTTGATGCGCGGACAGGCGATTTCGCTGCATTCAACCGGCGACAGCCCGGCATGGGCGAATTCGTCCACCTGCGCAGGCAGTTCAGCCGAGGTGGCGTTCATCGCGTCGCGCATGTCCTGCTGCACGACATTGGTGCAGAACACCCCGGTTTCGCGGATATTGGTGATGCTGTCCTTGTCGCCGTTGGTGGCAAACATCACCTGCGGCGGGACATAGGCGACCACGTTGAACAGCGAATAGGGCGCCAGATTGTTCACGCCATCCGCGCCGCGCGTCGAAATCCAGCCGATCGGGCGGGGAGATACGATGGCGTTGATCGGGCTGTGTGGCAATCCGTGGCCATCCTGGGGGCGATAGAACATTCGATGGGTTTCCGATTGAAGGGGCGCGGGGCGATTCAGGGGTTTGTGCCAGACCTAGCGTCGTGCTAGGCGCTTTGCCACCCGTATAATCATGCCGACAACATGGTGGTGAACGTGCTGAGCCTGAAGCCCGAGACAAAAGACGACTGGTGGGAGGTGGAGGCGCTCTATGACCTGTGCTTTGCGCCGGGGCGCGAGGCGCTGTCCTCATACCGGCTGCGCGACGGGGTGGCGCCGGTGGCGGGGCTGAGCATGGTGGCGCGCGACGATGGCGGCATCCTTGCCGGGGCGATCCGGTTCTGGCCGGTGCGCGTCGGGGAGGTGAGCGCGCTTTTGCTGGGGCCGGTGGCGGTGCACCCGACGCGGCAGGGCGAAGGGCTGGGCGGGTTTCTGATCCGGGGAAGCCTGGAGGAGGCGCGCCGGCAGGGCTGGACGCGGGTGATGCTGGTGGGGGATGCACCCTATTACGGGCGCTTCGGTTTCGAGCGCCTGACGGGGGTCGAGATGCCCCCGCCCACCAACCCCGAGCGCGTTCTGGGCATGTCGCTCACGCCCGGCGCGTGGGACGCGATCACCGGCAAAGTCACGCGCCACGCTTGAAAGCGGCGGCGCAAGCGCCGATATTCCTGCCACGCTCCATGAATGGATGAGGCAGTATGGATCTTCTGGACCCGGCGATTGACGACAGCGCATTTGACGAACGCCTGACGGCCATTGTGCTGCGTCACGGGCGGGCGGGTAATCTGGCCATTCAGGCGCTGAACATGGTGGGCGGGCGCGCCGAGATGCTGCTGGAGCGGCTGCCTGATGAGATGCGCGCGCGTCTGGGTGAGGGCACGCAGACCGCGCTGCGCCTGGCGATGCAGGGGGCCAACCGCTCGCGCGGGGTGGCGGGTCATCAGCCGGGATGGCTGAACCGGACGATCACCACGGCGATGGGCGCGGCCGGGGGCTTTGGCGGCTTGCCCGGTGCGATGGCAGAATTGCCGTTCACCACGACGTTCTTGTTGCGCACGATTCAGGATGTGGCCGCAGAACACGGGTTCGACCCGTCCGAGGAGGGGGTGCAGTTCGACTGTGTGCAGGTCTTTGCCGCCGCCGGGCCGCTGGATCACGATGACGGGGCCGATCTGGCCTTTCTCAGCACGCGCATGGCGGTGACGGGGGCGACGGTGCAGACGCTGATTGCCCGCGTCGCGCCGCGTCTGGCGATGGTTCTGGGGCAGAAACTGGCGGCGCAGACGATCCCGGTTCTGGGGGCTGCGGCGGGGGCGGCGACGAATTATGCCTATACCAGCTATTATCAGCAGATCGCGCATGTGAATTTCGGGCTGCGCCGGTTGGCGATCGACGCGGACCGCGATCACGAAATGGTGGTCGATGAGTTTCGCAAGCGGGTGCTGCGCGGGCTGAAAAAGACCTGATACGCGGCTGAATCACAGCTTTTCGCGCAGATATTCCATCACCGAGGGGCGCACGGATTGCACGCCCTCTGCACGCGCGCGTTCAATCACCGCGCGCAATTCGCCCAGATCGGTGCGGCGCAGGATGGATTTGACCGGCCCGATCGAGGCCGGGCGCATCGACAGGTTGCGCAGGCCGATGGCGGCAAAGCACGCGGCCTCGATCGGGCGGCCCGCGTCCTCGCCGCAGAAACTGAGCGGCGTGTCCAGCGCCACGCAACGATCCACGATGCCCTGCAGAAAGGTCAGGAAGCTGACATTCAGCGTGTCATAGCGCTTGCGGACAAGCTCGTTCTCGCGGTCGGCGGCAAAGAAGAACTGTTTCAGATCGTTGCCGCCAATCGACAGGAAATCGACGTCACGGTAAAACTTGTCCGGCGCAAAGGCCAGGCTGGGCGTCTCGAGCATCGCCCCCACCTCGATCGTGGCGGGCAGCAGGTGGCCCAGGATGCGCTCGCGCTCAAGCGCCTTGTCCATTTCGGCGCGCGCGGCGTCGAATTCCTCGCGTTGGGCGACAAACGGGAACATCACCGACAGAGGCCGCCCCGCCGCGCCGCGGATCAGCGCCTGCAATTGCATCCGCAAGACGCCCGGCTTGTCCAGCCCGACGCGGATTGCGCGCCAGCCAAGGGCGGGGTTCGGTTCGTCCGTGGATTTCATGTAGGGCAGCACCTTGTCCGAGCCGATATCCAGCGTGCGGAACACCACCCGTTTGCCATGTGCGGCGTCCATCACCCGTGAATAGAGCGCGCTGAGTTCGGCGCGTTTGGGCATCTGGCTGCGCACCAGGAACTGCAATTCGGTGCGAAACAGGCCGACCCCGTCGGCACCCGAGCCCACCAGACTGGGCAGGTCGGCCATCAGCCCGGCATTCATGGACAGCGAGATCGTCTCACCCGACAGGGTCTGGGCGGGCTTGTCGCGGATCGAGACATAGCGTTCCTGCGCCTTGGCCTGCATCGCCATCTTGTCGCGAAACGCGGCGATCACCGTGTCATCGGGGCGCAGATGGACCGCGCCCTGATCGCCGTCCACCAGGATCGGGTCGCCGTTCAGCGCCTCGGTGGTGATGCGTTCGGCGTGGATCACCAGCGGGATCGCCAGCGCGCGCGCCACGATCGCCGCGTGACTGCCGACCGAGCCATCCTCAAGCACGATCCCCCGGAGGGAGCGGCCATAATCCAGCAATTCCGCCGGCCCGATATTGCGCGCGATCAGGATCGGATCGGGGGGCATTTCGGCCCCGGTTTCAGTGCCCTGACCGGTCAGGATGCGCAGCAGGCGGTTGCTGAGGTCGTCGATGTCATGCAGGCGTTCGCGCAGATAGGCGTCCGTGACCTGCTCCATGCGCGCGCGCGCGGTGGATTGTTCTTTCTCGACGGCGGCTTCGGCGGAAAGGCCGCGGCCGATATCCTCTTCCATGCGGCGCAACCAGCCCTTGGAATTGGCGAACATGCGATAGGCCTCGAGCACCTCGAGCTGTTCCTTGTCGCCGCTGCGCGCATTGCTGAGCATCCGGTCCACGCCGACGCGCAGATCCTCGACCGCGGCGCGCAGGCGTTCGCATTCGCGCACCGGGTCTTCGGCGATCAGGTTGGTTATGACGACGCGGGGTTCATGCAGCCAGACATGACCGCGCGCGGTGCCTTCCTGTGCGGTGGTGCCCCGGAACAGGACCGGCTGCTGATGGCGCACCGACATTGCGCCACCCTCGCCGACGAAAGCCCCCAGTTCGGCCATTTCGGCCAGCACCATGGCGACAACCTCGACGGCGTAGATCTCTTCCTCGGAATAGGTGCGCGCATCGCGCGATTGCACCACCAGAACGCCCAGTTTTTCGCCCAGCCGGCGGATCGGCACGCCAAGGAAGGACTTGAACGCCTCTTCGCCGGTTTCGGCCATGTAGCGAAAACCGCGGGTATTGGGGGCATCATCGGTGTTGATCACCTGACCGGTCTTGGCAACGCGCCCCACCAGACCTTCGCCCATGCGCAGGCGGGTCTTGTGAACGGCGTCCTCGTTCAGGCCCTCGGTGCCGCACAGCTCGAGCGTGTCCTCATCGCGGAACAGATAGATCGAGCAGACCTCGGTGTGCATTTCCTCGGCGATCAGCAACGTGATCTGGTCCAGACGGGTCTGCCCGCCCGAATCCTCGGACATCACCGCGCGCAGGCGGGCCAGCATCTGTTTGCTGTCGGTCTTGTACTTGTTTCTTTCCGGCACGGTCGGCTCAGGCCCCCTGTTCATGGTTCCTTGCCGGCACCGCCGGTGGCGGAGCGCGGGTCAGGCCACCTTGTCCAACTCAAACGCATCATGCAGTGCCTGAACGGCGAGTTCCATGTATTTCCTGTCAATCAGTACAGAAATCTTGATTTCCGAGGTCGCGATGACCTTGATGTTGACGCCCTCGTTGCTGAGCGTCTTGAACATCAGCGCGGCAACGCCGGACTGGCTGCGCATGCCGATACCGACGGCGGATACCTTGGCCACGTTGGTGTCCGCGATCAGGTCGTGATAGTTGATCTCACTGCGCGCCTTGGCGTCACTCAGCGCCTTCTGGGCGCGCGCCACATGGTCGATCGGGCAGGAAAAGGTGATGTCGGTGCGCCCGGCCTCGGCGATGTTCTGGATGATCATGTCCACGTTCACCCCCGCCTCGCTGAGGGGGACGAAGATGGCGGCGGCGATGCCGGGGCGGTCCGCGACCGAGACAAGGGTCATCTTTGCCTCATCGCGGGAATAGGCGATGCCTGAAACGATGTTTGATTCCATGATTTCCTCCTCGGCGCAGACCAACGTGCCGGCCGTGTCTGATGGTTCCTCGAAACTGCTGAGCACGCGCAGCTTGACGTTATAGCGCATCGCCAGCTCGACAGAGCGGGTCTGCAGCACCTTGGCCCCCAGCGAGGCCAGTTCCAGCATTTCCTCATAGGCGATGCGATCCAGCTTGCGGGCCTTGGAGGCGATGCGCGGATCGGTGGTATAGATGCCATCCACATCCGTGTAGATGTCACAACGCTCTGCGCCAAAGGCGGCGGCAAAGGCGACGGCGGTGGTGTCGCTGCCGCCCCGGCCCAGCGTGGTGATGCGCCCCTCGGAGCTGATGCCCTGAAATCCGGCGACGACGGCCACGCGCATGCCTGCTTCGAATTTGGCGTTGATGTTCTGGGTCGGGATCTCGACGATGCGGGCGGCGGAATGGGCCGAGCTGGTTTTCAGCGGCACCTGCCAGCCCTGCCAGCTGCGCGCGGGCACGTCCATTTCCTGCAGGGTCAGCGCCATCAGCCCGGCGGTGACGTTTTCGCCCGAGCTGACCACGGCGTCATATTCGCGCGCGTCATAGAGCGGTGAGGTTTCATTGACCCAGCCGACCAGTTCATTGGTCTTGCCGGCCATGGCGCTGACGATGACGATCACGTCATAGCCTTTGGCCACCTCGACGCCGATGCGTTTGGCAACGCGGCGGATGCGGTCCAGATTGGCGACAGAGGTGCCACCGAATTTCATCACCAGTAGGGGCATAGGGATGTCCTTGAGCGTTCTTACGCTGCGCGGTTTAGGGCCAAGTGACGCCTAGAGCAAGAGGCGCGCGACAAGACATCTGGGGCAGAGCGCAGTGTTGCGCCTCAAAAGTCGAGCCTCTGACCGCTCCAGTCCTCGAATATGCCGCTGGAGGCAAGGGAGAGCGCCTCGAACCGGGCCGTGAGGCCGCGCACCGAGTCCTCGACACTGATGGCGCCGCTTTCGCCACCCATGTCGGTGCGCACCCAGCCGGGATGATAGATGCCCACGGCGATGCCGCGCGCCTCAAGGTCGGTCGCCAGGTTGCGCCCCAGGTTGAGCACCGCCGCCTTGGATGCGCGATAGATGTATTTGCCGCCCGTGGCATGGGTGTCACTGCCCATGATGCTGGAAATGATGGCGATTTTCGGGGTCTTGGCACGCTCAAGCGCCGGCAGCAGATTCTGCACGGTCAGGAACACGCCGGTGACATTGGTGGCGAATGTGCGCGCCCACAGATCGGGGCCATAGCCGGTTTGCAGATCCTGCACCTTGTCGGGATAGATCGCCGCGTTGCAGATCAGCAGATCGACAGGCCGGTCGCCCAGCCCGCGGGCAAAGGCGGCGTGCTGATCGGGGTCGGTGACGTCAAGCTGCACCAGATCCGCGCCGGGATTGCGCGCGGTGGCGCTGACCTCATGTCCGCTGGCGGCGTAGGCCTGCGCGAGGCCCTGCCCGATGCCGCGGCTGGCCCCGGTGATGACGACATGCATTGCGCTTGCTCCTTGTGTGATCAGTTGTTCTTGCGACCGATGTGAAAGGGCAGCGGCAGGACCGGGATGCCGTCCTCGATCAGCTTTCTGGCCTCGTCGGCGCGGGCCTCGCCATAGATGGGGCGTTCGGGGCTGAGGCCGTCATGCATGTCGCGGGCCACGCGGGCAAAATTGCCGCCGACATAGTCGGAATTCTCTTCGATCTGCTTTTTCAGCGCCCTGAGCGCCTGTTCGGCAGGTGAGGCGGGGCCGCTGAGCGCGCGCGCCTCTGACGCTTCGGGGGGCCGTTCGGTGGGGCGGGTGCGCGCGGTGGCGACATTTGGCGCCATCACCGCCTTTTCGACCGATGTGGTGCCGCAGACCGCACAGGTGACCATGCCCGCCCCCTTGAGCGTGTCAAAGGCATCCGCCGACTGGAACCAACTGTCAAAGCGGTGATCCTTGGCGCATCTGAGTGTGAACTTGATCATGTCTGCCTGTATAAGTATGGCCGCGCGCGGCCGTGTTCAATGATTTCATGCCATATCGGCCAGCAGGCGGGGGTGAAAATGACGGATGATCTCGGCCAGTTCGGGTTCCGCGACGAGGGCGGCGGCTTTCTTCGGGCGCAGCCATTTGCGCTTGCGCTGGCCCGCTTCGGGATAGTCACGGGCCAGGGATTTCACCTTGACCGGAAAGACCATCGCCACGCAGGGCACGCCCTTTTCCGGGCCGATCGCCTTGTGATAGGAATAGAGCCCCAAAACCTGCTCATAGACCTTGCCGCGCACGCCGGCCTCTTCCCAGGCCTCGGTGAGGGCGGATTGCGAGGGGGTGCAGCCATCCACCGGCCAGCCCTTGGGAATGATCCAGCGTTTGCTGCGCCGGCTGGTGATCAGCAGGATCTCGGGCTTGTCGGCAGTGATGCGAAAGCACAGCGCGGCGAATTGCGTGCGCAGATCGCTTTTGCGGGCGGACATCAGGGAAATCGGGGCCTGTTTCATCTCTACCGGGGTCATCTGCCCTATCTGGCCATGGGGCCGTTGCATCACGCAGGGTTGAGTATAGGGGCAAGGTTGCAAGCAGACCAGTTTCAATCGACATTGCGCCAGCGGGGGTGGCGCAAAAAGCGCGCTTGCCACGGGCGGGGTTCGCGGCTAGGCAGGGTGCGACCTTTGGAACAGGATAGGCTGAATGGCGCGATTTTCCCTATATTTCGCCAAGGTTCTTGCGGTTTCATCACCCGTCAAGGCGGTGTCGTTCCGGGCTGTGATCCATGAATTTACGCCCTGAGGAATGGGCGGCGCTGGCGCTGTCGCTCAAGGTTTCGATGGTCGCGGTGGCGTTCACCCTGCCGGTGGCGATTGCGGTGGCATGGCTGCTGGCGCGGCGGGAATTTCCGGGTAAGTCGGTGCTGAGCGCGCTGGTCCATCTGCCGCTGGTCATGCCGCCGGTGGTGACCGGCTATCTGCTGTTGCTGACCTTCGGGCGCAACGGGGCCATCGGCGGGTTTCTCGCCGACCATCTGGGCATTGTGCTGGCGTTTCGCTGGACCGGGGCGGCGCTGGCGGCGGGGGTGATGGGATTTCCGCTGATGGTGCGCGCGATCCGCCTGTCGATCGAGGCGGTGGACCCCAAGCTGGAAGAGGCCGCAGCGACATTGGGCGCGGCGCGCATGGCCGGGTTTTTCCGGGTGACGCTGCCGCTGATCACGCCGGGAATCCTGGCCGGCGTGGTGCTGGGATTTGCCAAGGCGATGGGTGAATTCGGCGCGACGATCACCTTTGTCGCCAACATCCCCGGACAGACGCAGACCTTGCCATCGGCGATCTATGCCTTCCTTCAGGTGCCCGGCGGCGAGGCGGGCGCGCTGCGTCTGGTGGTGCTGGCGCTGATCGTGGCACTGGGCGCGGTGCTGGTGTCCGAATGGCTGGCGCGGCGGGTGGCGGCACGGATCGGCGCGCCATGACCGTTTCCATTCAGGCGACCCATTCCTTTGAGAAATTCACCATCGACGCGGGCTTTGAGGCCGGGCCGGGCGTGACGGCGTTGTTCGGCCATTCGGGATCGGGGAAAACCACGCTGACCAACGTGTTGACCGGCCTTTTCAGGCCAACGCAGGGGCATGTCAGCCTGAATGGCGCGGTCCTGTTCGATTCCCGCGCGGGGCGGTTCGTGCCGCCACACAAGCGCCGCGTCGGGGTGGTGTTTCAGGATGGGCGGCTGTTTCCGCATCTCAGCGTTGCGGGCAATCTGGATTTCGGCGCGCGCTATGCGCCGCCCGGGGCCGCGCGTCCCGACCGCGATCACATCATCGAGATGCTGGGCTTGCGCGCGTTTCTGACCCGCCGTCCCGCCGGTCTGTCAGGGGGCGAAAAGCAGCGCGTCGCGCTGGCGCGGGCATTGTTGTCCTGTCCGCAGATCCTGGTGATGGATGAACCGCTGGCCGCGCTGGATGAGCCGCGCAAGGATGAGGTGTTGCCCTATCTCGAGCGGCTGCGCGACAGCGATGGCATCCCGATCATCTATGTCAGCCATTCGGTCGGCGAAATCGCCCGCCTGGCGGACCGGATGGTGGTGCTGCGTGCGGGCAAGGTGGCCTGCGCGGGGGCGGTGGCCGATGTGCTGAGCGATCCGGAAATGGTGCCGTTTGTCGGTGTGCGCGAGGCGGGATCGGTGCTGTCGGCGCGGATCCTGCGCCATGGCGAGGACGGGCTGAGCGAATTGGCCATCGACGGGGGGGCATTGGTCATTCCAGGGGTGACGGGCACCGTCGGATCGACCCTGCGCATCCGGGTGCTGGCGCAGGATATTATCGTGTCACTTGAACGGCCTGTCGGGCTATCCTCACGCAATGTGCTGCCTGTGGTGGTCGAGGGTTTGCGCAAGGGCGACGGCCCCGGCGTGGCGCTGTCGCTGCGCAGCGGGCGCGACCGGTTGCTGGCGCGGATCACCGCGCGCGCCGCCGAAGAACTGGGCCTGCGCCCCGGTCTTGCCTGCTATGCCATCCTCAAGGCGACGGCGGTGCCGCGCGGGCATATCGGCACCGGGGCTGAGTAAGCCGCGCTATCACTTATCATGCCTTGATTGCACTCATCGCCTTATAAATTCGCTGATTCGAGCACTATTCGAACATTTTGTCATTCGGCGAAATGACAGGCCGCCATTGAGCCGCTGGCACCGATCGGGCGCAATCTGGGGCGGTCGCTTCGGCAGATGTCCTCGGCCATCGGGCAGCGCGGCGCAAAGGGGCAGCCGGGCGGCGGGTTGACCGGATCGGGCAGTTCGCCGGGCTGGCGCGGCTTGTCGAAAGAGCCGCCTTCCAGTTTCGGGATCGCCTCAAGCAACAGCTGCGTATAGGGGTGTTTGGGGGTCTCGAAGATGGTTTCGGCCTGGGCCAGTTCCATCACCTGTCCCAGATACATCACCGCGACGCGGGTGCCGAAATGTTTTACCACCGACAGGTCGTGGGTGATGAACAGATAGGTCAGCCCGCGCTCGGCCTGCAATTCGGTCAGCAGGTTGAGGATCTGCGCCTGAATCGACACATCCAGCGCCGAGATCGGTTCATCCGCGACGATGAAGGCGGGATTGGTCACGAGGGCGCGCGCAATGGCGATGCGCTGGCGCTGCCCGCCCGAAAACTCATGCGGGAGGCGGCGTTGCCAACTGGGGTCGCAGCCGGTGGCGGCCAGCACGTCCTCGACCTGCGCGCGCACTTCGGCGGCGGTTTTTTCGGGAATCAAGTGGCGGATCGGTTCTGCCAGCGTTTCAAACACGTTGCGGCGCGGATTGAGCGAGGCATAGGGGTTCTGAAACACCATCTGCATGTCGCGCCGGATCGGTTTGCGGGTGGCTTCGTCCATCTGGTCGATGCGCTCACCGCGAAAGAAAATCTCACCCCCGGTGGGGGTTTGCAGGCCGATGATGGCGCGCCCCAGCGTGGTCTTGCCGCAGCCGGATTCACCGACCACGCAAAAGGATTCGCCGGCTTCGATGGCGATATCGACACCCGACAGCGCATGCAGCACCGGCTTTTGCCGGCTGAGGAAATGGGTGGGCAGCGAAAAGCGGACATGCAGGTTCTTCGTCTGGACGATGGGCTGGCTCATGAGGCGGTCTCCGCGTGTTTGAGCGGATGGAAACAGGCGACACCGTCCTCAAGCGGCGGCACCGAGGCGCGGCACTGATCGGTCGCGCGTTCACAGCGCGGGTGATAGGCGCAGCCCGTCGGCAGGGCGGTGATCGGGGGCATGGAGCCGGGGATCTGATAGAGCCGCGTGCCGCGCCCGGCATGTTGCGGCAGCGCCTTGAGCAGGCCGCTGGCATAGGGGTGCGAGGGGCTGTCGATGATCTGGCGGGTGGGGCCGGTTTCAACGCATTTGCCGGCATACATGATCATCAGCCGCTCGGTCACTTCGGCGACCACGCCCAGATCATGGGTGATCAGGATCAGCGCCACGTCGTTTTCGCGGCACAGCGTGAGGATCAGGGACATGATCTCGGCCTGGATGGTGACGTCGAGCGCGGTCGTCGGCTCGTCCGCGATGATGATCTCGGGGTCGGTCAGCAGCGCGATGGCGATGACCACGCGCTGACGCAATCCCCCCGAGAGTTCATGCGGATAGGCTTTCATCCGGCTTTCGGCCGAGGGGATGGCGACCAGTTTCAGTTTCTCGACGCAGAGCGCATGGGCCGCACGGCGCGAAATGCGGCGATGGGCCTGCAAGGTCTCGATCATCTGGGTGCCGATGGAGAGCACCGGGTTCAGCGTGACCATCGGGTCCTGAAAGATCATCGAGATCTGCCCGCCCCGGATGCGGCGGATCTCGCGCTCGGGCAGAGTCAGCAGGTTCTGGCCCTTGAAGGTGATCGTGCCGTTGCTGACACGCCCCGGTTCGGCGATCAGGTTCAGGATGGCAAAGGCCAGCATGGATTTGCCGGCACCGGATTCACCCACGACGCCCAGACGTTCGCCCTTTTCCAGGGTCAGGCTGACGCCGCGCAGGGCCTCGACCTCATCGGTCTTGCCGCGCGGAAAGGCGACATGCAGATCGCTCACCTCAAGCATCGCCATCAGTCATCCCCCCGGCGCAGTTTTGGATTGAGCACGTCGCGCAGCCAGTCCCCCAGCAGGTTCAGCGCCAGGATCAGCGCAATCAGCACGAGGGCAGGGTAGAAGGTGATCCACCAGCTGCCCGAGAAGATGAATTCGAACCCCGAGCGGATCAATGACCCGAGCGAAGGGCGATCGACCGGCATCCCGAGCCCGAGAAAGCTGAGCGCCGCCTCGGTCATGATCGCCTCGGCGACCTGGATGGTCGAGATCACCAGAATCGGCGTCATGGTATTGGGCAGGATATGTTTCCACATCACCTTGCGCGCCGGCAGGCCGATGACGCGGGCGGCATCGACATATTCCTTGTTGCGCTCGCCCAGCACGGACGAGCGCACGGTGCGCGCGAATTTCGGCCATTCGGCGATGCCGATGATCACGATCAGCATGATGATGGCGTAATCGGCATAGACATTGGCATCGAACGCCGCCTGAAACAGCGCCAGCACGATTATGGCGATCATGAGCGTGCTGAGCGACATCTGGATATCGGCAAGGCGCATCAGAAAGGCGTCGATCCAGCCGCCCTTGTAGCCCGCGATCAGCCCGAGCGTGACGCCCAGAATCCCCTGCACGATCACCGCGCCGATGCCGATCAGCAGCGAAATGCCGGTGCCATACATGATGGTGGACAGCACGCCGCGCCCCTGCGCGTCGGTGCCCAGCAGGAACCGCTCATCGCCGCCGGGTTTCCAGCTGGGGGGCATTTCGCTGTCCATGATGTCAAGCTGCATCAGATCATAGGGGTTTTGCGGGGCGATCAGCGGCGCCAGCGCGGCCATCATCACGAGGAACAGCAGAACGATTCCGGCCCCGATGGCAACCGGATCGGACAGGAACCGGCTGAGAAATCCCTTGAACGAAATCATGCCTTTGCCCCCGGAAGTTTGACCATCGGGTTGATCAATGTGTAGACGAAATCGACGATGGTGTTGACGACCACGAAAATCAGGCCGACCACGATGATATAGGCGATGATCAGCGGCGTATCGACCCGGTTCACCGCCTCAAGAAACAGGAAGCCCATGCCGGGCCACTGAAAGACGGTTTCGGTCAGGATCGTATAGGCGATCAGCGTGCCGATCATCAGCCCGCCGACCGTGACCACCGGCAACAGCGTGTTGCGGAAGGCATGGACATAACGCACCCGCCGGTTCGACAGGCCCTTGGCGCGGGCAAAACGGACATAATCGGTGCCCATCGCCTCCATCATCTCGGCGCGCACAAGGCGGATGAACAGCGGCAGCATGATGGACGACAGCGAAATGCAGGGCAGGATCAGATGCGCCAGCCCGTCCCATGTCAGGAACCCGGTCTGCCAGCCCCAGGGCATGGTATAGGTTTCGCCGCGCCCGAAGGCGGGCAGCCATTTCAACTCGACCCCGAAAATCCAGACCAGGAAGATCGCGGTGAGGAAGACGGGCACGGAAATGCCGATGATACTGCCGGTCATGATCGTCTTGGCCAGCCATTTGTCGCGGTTGATGGCGCAATAGATGCCGCCGGGAATGGAGAGCGACAGAAAGATGAAGACCGAGCCCAGGACAAGCTCGAACGTCGCCGGGAACTTGGCCATGATCACGTCGAGCGCCGGGCGCTTGAAGAAATAGGACGTGCCCAGATCGCCCTGCACGGCATTGCCCAGAAAACGGCCGTATTGAACAAGGAACGGATCGTTCAGGCCCAGATTGTCGCGCATCAACTGACGCTCGGCCTCGGATACGGACTGGCCGACAAGTTCGCGCAGCGGATCCCCCAGATTGCCCTGGATGGAAAAGCCGATCAAGGAAATGACAAACATCACGACCACCGCCTGGATTGCGCGACGGATGAGAAAGGCGATTATATGCATTTGTCGGGTGCTAACTCTGCGATGTGCTGGAGGGGCCGCAGCACCCCGGATCGCGCGCCGTGGCGGTCACGGGACCGGCGCGCACAGGATCGGGGGCGGGGCAGCGGGTTGAGAGGCGGGCCGGATCGCTCCGGCCCGACGTTATCGGTTACTTGTTGATGACCAGATCGCCCAGATAGGGGAAGTCCATCACGTTCAGCACCGGCTCGATCTCGACCCCCTTGCGGGCGGCCCATGCCAGATCCTGCCAATGCAGCGGAACGAACGCGGCCTCGTCATAGAGGATCTGTTCGACCTTCTGCAGCATCTCGGCGCGCTTGGCCTCATCCGTTTCGGTCAGCGACGCGACGGTCAGGCTGTCCACCTCGGCGTTGGAATAATTGCCCGAGTTATACTGCCCGCGGCCGGTATCGGCATCGGGAGTCATGGCCAGGAATTCGCTGAAGTTGGCGCTGTCCTCGGTGTCGGCATGCCAGCCGATCATCATGATGTCCGCGGCGCGTTCATCATATTTGGGCCAGTATTGCGCCTTGGGCATGGTCGTCAGATCGACGGTGATCTTGATCTGAGCCAGCATCGCCGCGGCCGCCTCGCAGATCTTGTAATCGTTCACGTAGCGGTTGTTGGGGCACATCATGGAGACGTTGAAGCCGTTGGCATAGCCGGCCTCTTCCATCAGTTCGCGTGCCTTGGCTACGTCAAAGCGCGGCGTGAGGGACGGGTTGTGCCCGATATAGCCCTTGGGCGATTGTTGGGCCGCCGCGGTGCCGAAACCCTTCATGATCTTGTCCACGATGCCCTGATTGTTGATCGCATGGACGATCGCCTGACGCACCTTGACATTGGCCAGGGCCTCATTGCGCTTGCCGTTCAATTGCAGCGTGATGATGCGCGTGCCGCTCATCGTGACCAGATCGGTGTTCTTGTCGTTCTCGATGCGCTCCAGGTCGGTGGGGGGCACGGGGGCGATGAAATCGACATCACCGGCCAGCAGGGCCGCGACGCGGGTCGGGGCCTCCTTGATCGGGGTCAGGATGGCCTTCTGCACATTGCCGGGGCTGGCGGTGTCCCAATAGTTGGGGTTGCGGTCAAACACCATGCGCACGCCCTGTTCGCGCTCGGTCACGGTGAAGGGGCCGGTTCCGGAGACGTTGCGCGACGCAAAGCTGTCACCGTGTTTCACGACTTCGGGCTCATCGGCGTAGAATTTGCTGTCCATCGGGAACACATAGGTCGCCGTGTGCAGGATCAGCGGGCTGGGGCCGTCCGTCTTGACCTCGACAGTCAGGTCGTCCAGCGCCGTGACCGAGGTCCAGCCAGCAAATACACCCTTGAAATCAGGAGATGATTTCAGGCGATCAAAGGTCCAGACCACATCGGCGGCGGTCATCGGATTGCCCGAATGGAAGGTCACGCCATCGCGCAGCTTGAAGCGCATGGTGGTGTCATCCACCCGTTCCCAGCTTTCGGCCAGACGGCCGTCAAAGCCGAAATCCTTGTTCCAGCGCACAAGCGGGTCAAACACCATATGGCTCAGTTGCAGCGTGCCACCCGAAAGCTGCTCATGCGGGTCCAGCGACACCGGATCGGCGTCATAGGCAAAGTTCAGCGTCTGCGCCGGCGCCATCGTGGCGGCGGTCACGGCAATCGCGGTTGCCGTGGCAAGTCTTCGTATCGTTTTCATGAATCATCTCCCTTTTGAGCGGGCGCTGTCGCGCAAGACAGGCGCCAAGACAGGCGCGCGGGCCCGGACATGGCGGGCAGGTTGTCCCGAATCCTGCCCGGTGTAAAGCCTGCGTTCCGTCGCGTCATCTGTGCAGGCAGGCCCAAGTCGCGGTGAATATGTCGGATTTCCGGGGCGGTCTTAACGAAATATCAGGCGTTTTCGATACAGGATCAGGGGGCGATGACATTGACGCCGGGAAGGGGACGCAATACTGATCAAAACACTCGGATACCGGGGGCGCACGGCCCCCTTGAGGGGGGCTTGATGAGCGAACGACTGTTGTATCGGCTGGCCTGGGGTATTGCGGCGCTCTGCGTGGCGCCCATTGTCGCGGCGGCACTTGCGGCGGTCACCGGGGATCTGGACACCTGGCGCACGGTTCTTGCCCCGGTCCTGCCGCGCTATACCTATACGACGCTGGTTCTGGTCGCGGTGGTCGGGCTTTCGAGCGCGTTCATCGGCACGCTGGCGGCGTGGCTGGTGACGGTCTATCGCTTTCCGGGGGTGCGCTGGCTTGAGATTGCGCTGGCGCTGCCGCTGGCGTTTCCGGCCTATGTGCTGGCCTATGCCTATACGACGCTGCTGGATCATCCCGGTGTCGTGCAGACGGTGCTGCGCGACGTCACCGGATGGGGGCCGCGCGACTATTGGTTCCCCGAAATCCGCAGCCTTGGCGGCGCGGCGGCGATGCTGACCTTCGTGCTTTATCCATACGTGTATCTTCTGGCGCGCGCATCATTCCGCCAGCAAAGCTCGAACGCGTTTCTGGTGGCGCGCACGTTGGGGCGCTCGCCGGTCACGGCGTTCTGGCGCGTGGCGCTGCCGATGGCGCGCCCGGCGATCGTGGGGGGCGCATTGCTGGCGATCATGGAGACGATTTCGGATTTCGGCACGGTGGCATTCTTCAACGTCCAGACCTTTGCCACCGGGATCTATCAGGCGTGGTTTTCGCTGGGCGACCGGGCGGCGGCGGCGCAATTGTCGCTGTGCCTGCTGAGTTTCGCCCTGCTGCTGGCCGGGCTTGAGCGCGCGCAGCGCGGACGCGCGCGCACAGCCGGGCGCGGCGTGCGCTTCGAGGCGCTGGAAAAGCCGCATCTCAAGGGGGTTGCCGGCTGGGCGGCGATGGCGCTGTGCCTGGTTCCGGTGCTGGCGGGATTCGTGATCCCGGTGATCATGCTGGGCGTCATGGCGATCGGATCGGATCAAAGCCTGTTCAGCACCCGCTATCTGACATTGATGTCCAATTCGGTCCTGTTGGCCGGCGTTGCGGCGGTTCTGACCGTGGCGGGCGCGATCGTCATCGGGTTTCGCGCGCGCACGCGCCCGGGCCGGACCTCGCGCGGGTTGGTGATCGGGGCCGGGCTGGGCTATGCGGTGCCCGGCGGTGTGATCGCCGTGGGGCTGATGGTGCCGCTGGCGGGGCTGGACAACGCGATTGACGCGATGATGGATGCGCGTTTCGGGATCAGCACGGGATTGCTGATCACCGGGTCGATCTGGCTGATGGTGCTGGCCTATATGGCCCGGTTCATGGCCGCCGCGCTGAACGCCTATGACAGCGGCATGGCCACGGTGCCACAGCATTACGACGCCATCGCGCGCAGCCTGGGCCAACCCGCGCCGCGCCTCTTGTGGCGGGTGCATCTGCCGGTGGCGCGGGCCTCGGTGCTGACCGCGCTGCTGATCGTGTTCGTGGACGTGATGAAGGAGCTGCCCGCCACGCTGATCCTGCATCCGTTCAACTTTCAGACGCTGGCGGTGCAGGCGCATCGGCTGGCCGCGGATGAGCGTCTGGCCGATGCGGCGGTGCCGTCGCTGGTTCTGGTGGCGTTCGGTCTGTTGCCGGTGATCATCCTGTGCCGGTCGATCGGCCATGAAGGCAACGTGCGCGTCGGCCCGGCCCGCGCCATTTCAAATGTAAAACCGGCGCCCTCATGACCCGCGCCCCGCAGATGCACTATTTTCCCGCCCACCCTTGCAGCCCCTTGGGCGCACTAATAAGACTCCCTTAGGACATGATCGGTATGGATCAGACACAACCACCAGGCAGGCTCACATGAAAGACCCGATTGACACATATATGAACACCCTCGTGCCGATGGTGGTCGAACAGACCAGCCGTGGTGAGCGGGCGTATGACATCTTTTCCCGGCTGCTGAAGGAGCGGATCATCTTCCTCAGCGGCCCGGTCCATGACGGCATGTCCTCGCTGATCGTGGCGCAGTTGCTGCATCTTGAGGCGGAAAACCCGTCCAAGGAAATCAGCATGTATATCAACAGCCCCGGTGGCGTGGTCACCTCCGGCCTGTCGATCTATGACACGATGCAGTATATCCGCCCGGCCGTCTCGACGCTTGTGATCGGGCAGGCGGCCAGCATGGGATCACTGTTGCTGACCGCCGGTGAGCCGGGGATGCGGTTCTCGCTGCCCAACTCGCGGATCATGGTGCACCAGCCCTCGGGCGGGTATCAGGGGCAGGCGACGGACATCATGATCCACGCCGAGGAGACCCTGAAACTCAAGCGGCGCCTGAACGAGATCTACGTCAAGCATACGGGCCAAACCCTGAAGAAAGTCGAAGACGCGCTGGAGCGCGACAACTTCATGGCCCCCAGTGACGCCAAGGCCTGGGGCCTCATCGACGAGATCGTCGAAAACCGGGCCAAACCGGACGAGGCCGAGAAATAAACCCGGTTTCGGGCCGGCAGCGGGCAGGGCATTTTGACATTGTGGCCGTCAGATACCTGCCCTAAGCTGCCAGCGAAGCCAAAAGAAGTCCGCCCGCCCCGTCGGGGCAGTGGCAGCACAGCGCGCGAAAGGTAGGTCATGTCGAACAACTCAGGCAGCGACAGCAAGAACACCCTCTATTGCAGCTTCTGCGGCAAGAGCCAGCATGAGGTGCGCAAGCTGATCGCCGGCCCGACCGTATTCATCTGCGACGAATGCGTCGAATTGTGCATGGACATCATCCGCGAGGAAACCCGCAGCGCCGGCCTCAAATCCACCGATGGCGTGCCGGCCCCGCGGGATATCTGCGATGTGCTGGACGATTATGTGATCGGTCAGGCCACGGCCAAGAAGGTTCTGTCGGTGGCGGTGCACAACCACTACAAGCGGCTGAATCACTCGGGCAAGTCCGGCGACATCGAACTGCAGAAATCCAACATCATGCTGATCGGCCCCACCGGCTGTGGCAAGACATTGCTTGCCCAGACGCTGGCGCGCATCCTGGATGTGCCCTTTACCATGGCCGATGCGACCACATTGACCGAAGCGGGCTATGTCGGCGAAGACGTCGAGAACATCATCCTCAAGCTGTTGCAATCCTCGGAATACAATGTCGAGCGCGCACAGCGCGGGATCGTCTATATCGACGAGGTCGACAAGATCACCCGCAAGTCGGAAAACCCCTCGATCACCCGCGACGTGTCGGGCGAAGGCGTGCAGCAGGCGCTGCTCAAACTCATGGAAGGCACCATTGCCGCGGTGCCCCCGCAGGGCGGGCGCAAACATCCCCAGCAGGAATTCCTGCAAGTGGATACGACGAATATCCTGTTCATCTGCGGCGGCGCCTTTGCCGGCCTCGACAAGATCATCGGCGCGCGCAACAAGGGCAGCGCGATGGGCTTTGGCGCCGATGTGCGTGACAAGGATGATCGCGGCGTCGGCGAGGTGTTCAAGGATCTCGAGCCCGAGGATCTGCTGAAATTCGGCCTGATCCCCGAATTCGTCGGCCGCCTGCCGGTGATCGCCACGCTCGAGGATCTGGACGAGGATGCGCTGGTCACCATCCTGACCCAGCCCAAGAACGCGCTGGTCAAACAATATCAGCGCCTGTTCGAACTTGAGAACGCGCAGCTCAGCTTTACCGAAGACGCGCTCACCGCGATCGCCAAACGCGCCATCCGCCGCAAGACCGGCGCGCGCGGCCTGCGCTCGATCCTCGAGGACATCTTGCTGGACACGATGTTCGAACTGCCGAGCATGGAAAATGTGCGCGAAGTCGTGGTCAACGAAGAGGCGGTCACATCCGACGCCGCCCCGCTGATGATCTACGCCGATGTCAAGAAGGAAGAGGCCAGCGCGGGCTGAACCAATCCGCGCCGCCTCTTCTTCTTTGCAGAAATACTCTGGGGGAGCGTATTGAAATCCGGCAGGATTTCGATGCGCGGGGGCAAAGCCCCTGTTCCCGCCTGTGCTGCGCGCCCGCCGGGCCGGGCCGCGTTATCGGGGCAATTCCGGCGATTTCCGCCAATGCGGGCACTGGACCTTTGGCCGCGAATACGCCATATCAAAGGCAATGATTGGCGGAGGTCCAGATGGGAATTCTCAAAACGCTCCTGCGGGCGGTGACATGGTGGAACGGGCAGACCCTGAACACACAGTTTTACACATGGCGCAAGGGCGTCAAGGTGGGCGAAGACGATCAGGGTAATGCGTTCTATACCACCAAGGACGGAAAACGCCGCTGGGTGATCTTCAACGGTGAGGCCGAGGCCAGCCGCGTGTCGCCCGATTGGCATGGCTGGCTGCATCATACGTTCAAGGAATTGCCCACCGATCAGCCGCTGCCACGCAAGACATGGGAAATCCCGCATCAGGAAAACCTGACCGGCACCGCCCTTGCCTATGCGCCCGCCGGCTCGATCCGGCGCGCCGAACCCGCGACCCGGCGTGATTATGAGGCCTGGAGCCCGGAATAGGCGCATCGCATGTCTGAAAACACCACAGAAGTGATCATCGGCACCGCCGTGCTGGCCGTTGCCATCGGCTTTCTGGTTTATGCCGGGCAGGTGGCGGGGTTTGCCGGGGGCGGCGACAGCTATAAGTTGACCGCCAGTTTCCGCTCGGCCGACGGGGTCGATGTCGGCACCGATGTGCGGCTGGCGGGGGTCAAGGTGGGGCGCGTGACCGAACTTGCGCTTGATCCCGAAACCTACCGCGCCGATGCCAGTTTCAGCGTGCGCAACGGGATCGAAGTGCCCGATGACAGCGCGGTGGCGATCTCGTCCGAGGGGCTGCTGGGCGGCAATTATGTCGAGATACTGCCCGGTGGCTCGCCGTTTTTCTTTGCGCCCGGCGATCAGATCGAATTCACCCAAGGATCGGTCAGCCTGGTGTCGCTGCTGATGAAATTTGTCGCAGGTGACAGCGAGGAAAAAACCGAATGAGGGTGCTTGCGCTTGCGGCTTGTCTGATGATGACCGCCGGCATGGCGCAGGCCCAGCAGACTGCGGCCATCGGCACCGGGGCCGCCCTGCGCGCGCTGGAAAAGATATCCGGCGAGGTGACGGATTTGATTCTGGCGCCGGGTGAGCAGGCCGAATTTGGCCGCCTGACCATCGAAATGGCCCAGTGCCGCTATCCGCAGGGGGATCCGTCCGGTGACGCTTATGCGTTCCTGACCATCCGCGAACAGGGCATCGAGGAGCCGGTTTTCTCGGGCTGGATGATCGCGTCCTCGCCGGCGCTCAACGCGCTGGATCATCCGCGTTATGACGTCTGGGTCATGCGCTGCAAGACCGACTGAGCGTCCGGGTCAGGCAGGAATTTCTCGATATCGGCCGTCCCTTGCAGCGCGGTGTCCAGTTGTGTGCGATAGGCCGCGCGGCTGATCTCGACCGCGCCCAGACTGGCAAGATGCGCGGTCAGGAACTGGGTGTCGAACAGCAGAAAACCACAGCGGTGCAGATGATCGACCAGATGCGCCAGCGCCAGTTTGGATGCATCCGTGGCGCGTGAAAACATGCTCTCGCCAAAGAACGCCCGCCCGAGCGTGACACCGTAAACCCCGCCGATCAACGCCGCGCCGTCCCATATTTCGAGGGAATGGGCATGGCGCATGTGATGCAGCGCAAGGTATTGCGCGCGGATTTCGGCGTTGATCCATGTCTGGTCACGATCCGCGCAGCCCTCAACAACGGCGGCGAAATCACGGTTCAGCGTCACCTGATACATCCCCCGCCGCATCCGCCGCGCCAATGAGCGCGAGATGTGAAAGCCATCCAGCGGCAGCACGCCGCGCCGACGGGGATCGACCCAGAACACCTCGGGATCGTCGTGCGATTCGGACATGGGAAAGACCCCGGCCGCATAGCCACGCAACAGCAATTCGGGCGTCAGGGCAAAGTCAGGCCGGGTCAATCATTTCCCCCCTGCTCAGCCGCGCAGATTGGTCTCCAGCCATTTTTCAAGCCAGTGAATGTTGTAATTGCCCGCCTGAATGTCCGGGTCCTGCAACAGCGCGTGAAACAGTGGCACGGTGGTGTCCACGCCGTCCACGATCAACTCACCCAGGGCACGGTTGAGCCGCGCAAGGGCTGCGGGGCGGTCCGGGCCATGCACGATCAGCTTGCCGATCAGGGAATCGTAATAGGGCGGGATCGAATAGCCGTCATAAAGCGCGCTGTCCATGCGCACGCCCAGCCCGCCGGGGGCGTGAAACTGGGTGATCTTGCCGGGGCGGGGGGCAAATTCCGGCAGCTTTTCGGCGTTGATGCGCACCTCGATGGCGTGGCCGTTGATGCGCAGCTCGTCCTGCGTGAACGACATCGGCAGCCCTTCGGCGACGCGGATCTGTTCACGCACCAGATCGACGCCGAAAATCGCCTCGGTCACCGGGTGTTCCACCTGAAGGCGGGTGTTCATCTCGATGAAAAAGAATTCGCCGTTCTCATAGAGGAATTCGATCGTGCCCGCGCCGATATAGTTGATGCGGGCCACGGCATCGGCGCAGGTCTTGCCGATGGCGGCGCGCTCTTCGGCGCTGATCGTGGGGCCGGGGGCCTCTTCAAAGACCTTCTGGTGGCGGCGCTGCAGCGAGCAATCGCGCTCGCCCAGATGCACGGCGCGCCCCTTGCCATCGCCGAACACCTGGATTTCGATATGGCGCGGCGTGGTCAGGTATTTTTCGATATAGACCTCGTCATTGCCGAAATTCGATTTGCCCTCGGCGCGCGCGGTCTGAAAGGCGCGCTCCATCTCCGAGGCGTTCTGGGCCACTTTCATGCCCTTGCCGCCACCACCGGCGGTGGCCTTGATGATGACCGGATAGCCGATCTCATCGCCGATGCGCCTGGCCTCGGCCAGGGTGGCGACGCTGCCATCGCTTCCGGGGACGCAGGGCACGCCCAGTTCCTTCATCGTGTCCTTGGCGGTGATCTTGTCGCCCATGATGCGGATATGTTCGGCGGTGGGGCCGATGAAGGTCAGGCCGTGATCTTCGACGATCTGCACGAAATTGGCGTTTTCCGACAGGAACCCATAGCCCGGATGGATCGCCTGTGCGCCGGTCACTTCGCAGGCGGCGATGATCGCGGGGACAGGTAGCTGTCGCTGCTGGCCGGCGGACCGATGCAGACCGATTCGTCGGCCATGCGCACATGCATCGCATCGGCATCCGCGGTCGAGTGGACGGCGACCGACTGGATACCCATCTCGCGGGCGGCGCGGATCACGCGGAGGGCGATTTCGCCCCTGTTGGCGATCAGGATCTTGTCAAACATGCCGGTTGCCTTATTCGATGATCATCAAAGGCGCGCCATATTCCACGGCCGCGCCGTCTTCGATCAGGATACGCTTGACGATGCCGCCATGTGGCGCGGGAATATGGTTCATCGTTTTCATTGCCTCGATGATCAGCAAAGTGTCGCCCTCATTCACCCGGTCGCCGACGCTGGCGAAGGCGGGCGCACCCGGTTCGGCCTGCATATAGACGGTGCCGACCATCGGCGAGGTGACGGCGCCGGGATGGCTGGCGGGGTCCTCGGCAAGGGCGGGCGCGGCGGCGGGCGCCGCGACATGGGCCACGGGGGCGTGCGTCTGCATGGGGGCTGCCGTTACATGTTGGGCGATTTCGACCTTGCGGCTGACGCGCACATTCAGGCTGTCATCGGCGCCATATTCGCGTTTGACCTGCAATTCGGTCAGGTCGTTTTCATTCAGCAGTTCGGCCAGTGCCTTGATGAAGGCAACATCGTCTTGTTGGGGTTTGTTGGGCATCTGGTTCCTCGACCGTTGCGGGCAGGCCCGAACGGAGCGGACCTCTGTGCTATTTTGCGGTGCTTATACGTCAATCATCGGGGTGTTAAAAGCGCCGTTGTGCATAAGAAAATAGGGAGTCATCCGGCCGATTGCGAGGGGCGCGCGAAAATCAGCCACCCCTGCACGCCTCACAGCGGCATCCCCGACAGTTTTGCCACCAGTTCGGCCAGTTTGCGCGCGCCGAACTTGTCCAGAAGGCGCGCGCGGTAAAGCTCGATCGTGCGATAGCTGAGGCCCAGTTCAAGGCCGATTTCCTTTGAGGTCAGCCCCCGGCAGGTCAGCATCGCCACTTCGCGTTCGCGCTGCGTCAGGGCGACAAGCGGGCGCTCATCCGAGAGGTCGGCAAAGCTCCAGACGCCGCAGCGGAACGGATCGTCCGGCGTCAGCGATTGCCCGCGCACCCGGCACCAGAACAGCGTGCCGTCATGCCTGCGCATGATGCGTTCATCGCTGTATCGCCCGGTTTTCTGCATCGCCGCCAGCCCACGCGCGCCGATGCGGTGGAAATCCTCGACCGAAGGATAGTAATTGGCCAGCGGCACATCCGCGTAATCCACCGGGGCGCCGCCAAAGATGGTGGCGAATTGCCGGTTGCAATGGCGGATGACCCGGTTTTCCAGAACGGCCAGCCCGACAGGCGCGTGATCAAAGGCAAGGTCGCTGATTTGCATGTGCGCAGTATGCGCCGGTTCGCGATCCAGTTGCAACGCCGCGTCGGCCTTGCCAAAAGGCGCGCAAACCGCTAGGAACCGCGGCTGCGGTCGCAGCCTACCCGCTCAAAACAAGGACCATGTTATGAAGACGATTGTCATCTGCTCAGGCGGGTTGGATTCGGTGTCACTTGCTCACAAGGTGGCGCAGGAACATCAGTTGCACGCGCTTTTGTCCTTTGACTATGGCCAGCGCCACGCCAAGGAACTGGAATTTGCCGCCGCCTGCGCCGCGCGTCTGAATGTGGCGCACAAGGTGCTGGATATTCAGGGGATCGGTGCCGCGCTCAGCGGGTCTGCCCTGACCGATGACATCGACGTGCCGGATGGCCATTACGCCGAAGAGACGATGAAGCTGACCGTGGTGCCCAACCGCAACGCGATCATGCTGGCGATCGGGTTTGGCATGGCCGTGGCCGAGCGCGCCGATGCGGTGGCCGCAGCCGTGCATGGCGGCGATCATTTCATCTATCCCGATTGCCGTCCCGGTTTCATCGACGCGTTTCAGGCCATGCAGGATCACGCGCTGGACGGGTATGGCGATGTGCGCCTCTATACGCCCTATGTTCATGGCTCGAAGGCCGATATCGTCACCGATGGCGCGGCCCATGGCACGCCTTTCGCGCTGACCTGGTCCTGCTACAAGGGGGGCGATCTGCATTGCGGGCGCTGCGGCACCTGCGTTGAGCGGCGCGAGGCGTTTCATCTGGCCGGGGTCGATGACCCGACCGAATACGCCGATCCCGAGTTCTGGAAAGCCGCGATTGCGCGCGGCAAGGGGGAGTGATGTATCGCATCAGCAAGGAATTCCATTTTTCCGCTTCGCATCAGTTGCTTGGCCTGCCGGAGGATCATCAATGCGCGCGCCTGCACGGGCATAATTACGTGGTGGTGGTCGAACTGGAATCCGACACGCTGAACGCCCATGGCTTTGTGCGTGACTATCTGGAACTGGCGCCGCTGAAACGCTATATCGACGATGAGCTGGATCACCGCCACCTGAACGACGTGCTGGGCGATGACTGCGTCACCGCCGAGCGGATGGCGAAGCATCTTTATGACTGGTGCGCCGCGCGCTGGCCCGAAACCCGCGCGGTCAGGATCAGCGAGACGCCGAAAACATGGGCCGAATACCGCCCATGAGCGACGTGATCCGCATCTCCGAGATCTTTGGCCCCACCATTCAGGGTGAGGGCGCGCTGATCGGCGTGCCCACGGTTTTCGTGCGCACGGGCGGGTGTGATTATCGCTGTGTGTGGTGTGACAGCCTGCATGCGGTGGATGTCGAATATCGCCATACATGGGCGCCGATGTCACCCGATGCCGTGCTGGCCGAGGTCGAGGCGCTGTCGGGCGCGCGCCCGCTGATGGTGTCGCTGTCGGGCGGCAACCCGGCGATTCAGCCGCTGGGCGCGCTGATCGATGCGGGGCACGCCAAAGGCTATCGTTTTGCGCTGGAGACCCAGGGCTCGCTCAGCCGGTCGTGGCTTTCGCGTCTGGACATGCTGGTGCTCAGCCCGAAACCGCCCTCCAGCGGGATGCAGACCGATTGGGACATTCTGGCCGAATGCATCGCCGCGGGCCCGGCGCGCACGCTGCTGAAGATGGTGGTGTTCGATGAGGCCGATTACGCCTTTGCGCGCGATGTGGCCGCGCGCCACCCGGCATTGCCGGTCTATCTGCAGCCGGGCAATCACACGCCGCCCCCGCCCGATGACGACACTGCGGTCGTCGATCAGGAGGGGATTGATGCGCGGATGCGCTGGCTGGTGGATCATGTGATTGCCGATGGCTGGTTTGACGCCACGGTGCTGCCGCAACTGCATGTGATGTTATGGGGAAACAGGCGCGGGGTCTGACGCCCGCGACAGGAGAACAGCGATGAGCGACGATATCTACAGCAATCTCAAACAGTTGGGTGGTGCGACCGTGCTGCCTGACGACCCTTCCAAGGCCGTGCTTGAACGGGTGCGCAACCCGCAGGCCGACGTGGCCTATAACGTGCGCTTTGTCGCGCCCGAGTTCACGTCGCTGTGCCCGATGACCGGGCAGCCGGATTTCGCGCATCTGGTGATCGACTATGTGCCGGGCGAATGGCTGGTCGAGAGCAAGTCGCTCAAGCTGTTTCTGGGCGCGTTCCGCAATCACGGCGCCTTTCACGAGGATTGCACGGTCAGCATCGCGCGCCGGCTGGCGGATTTCCTGACGCCGCAATGGCTGCGCATCGGGGGCTATTGGTATCCGCGCGGCGGCATTCCGATTGACGTGTTCTATCAGACCGGCCCCATGCCCGAGGGCGTGTGGATCCCCGATCAGGGCGTGCCGCCCTATCGCGGGCGCGGCTGACACCGCCCCGCGCGCCGGGGGGCATCGCCGCCATTCACACCATCGGCGGCGGGCGTTTGCGGCGCGCGCCGCTCAGCGCGTTGCCGGCGATGGCGCTCAGCAGGACCGCGCCGCCGATCAGCGTGGCCTGCGTCGCGGTTTCCCCCAGCAACAGCCAGACCCAGACCGGGCCCAGCACCACTTCGGCCAGTGACAGCAGGGTCAGTTCGGCGGCGGGCACGCTGCGTGACCCCAGCGTATAGAGAACAAGGCCCGCGCCGACCTGAAACATGCCCATCGACAGCGACACCGCCCCGTCGCGCGCCGACAGGATCAGCGGCAGATCCAGCGCAACGCATATCCCCAGCATGATCGCGAAGGCGAAAAAGCCCGACAGGAACACCGAGGGCATCATGTCCCCGCCCTTGCCCCATCGCAGGGCCACGGTGAACACCGCAAACCCGAACGCCGAGCCAAGCGCCGCCAGATTGCCGTCCATCGCGGCCTCACCCGTCTTGTCGGCCACCATCACCGTGATCCCCAGCGTGGCAAAGCCGATGGCGATCCAGGTCGCGCGGCGCACCCGCTCGCCCAGGATGATGCGCCCGAGGATCGCCGCCATGAACGGGGCCGAGGCAAACAGCATCATGGCATTGGCCACCGACGTGGCCTGAATGGCATAGATGCCGCCGGTATAGGCCGCAACCAGCGCCAGCGCCGCGATCACGCCGGGCATGCCGCTGCGCCGGACCAGTTGGAACGGATTGCCGCCGCTGCGCAACCGGATCACCACATAGAGCAACGCCGTCAGGCTGATTGAGCGATACATCAGGATCTGCCAGACCAGCGCGTCGTCGATCATGCGGATGCCAAGGCCCACGGTCGACCACAACACCCCGGCGAAAAACACCAGCAGCATCCCGCGCGTGCGTGCGCGCTCGGCGGGCATTGCATCCAGCACCGTCAAAGGATTTCGTCGCTGTTTTGCGGGGGCAGGGGGCTTCCGGGGACAAAGCTGGCTTCGGCGAGCACGGTCGGGTCGTCATGGCGGCGCGCGGCGCGGAGTTCGCGCGCGCCGACATAAAGGCCGCTGGCGATGATCAGCGCCATGCCCACCAGCGTGCCGGTTTGCGGGATCTCATCGAACAGCAGATAGCCGGCGGCGACGGCGATCGGCATATAGGTGTAATCGAACGGCGCGATCAGGCTGGCATTGGCCACCTGATAGGCGCGCGACAGCAGGATCCAGCCCATCATCCCGACAAATCCCAGCAGCAACAGCAGCGGCCAATCCTGTGCCAGATTGGCGGGCCAGCCCATGCGCAGATGATGAAACTCGGGGCCAATGGTGATCAGTTGATTGCACAGCCATCCCATCGGCAGGATCATCACCCCCATGAAGCTGATGGTCTGAAGCCCCGCCGTCAGGCTGGATTCACCATCGCCGATCTTGCGCGCGATGATCTGCGAGATTGCGTAACTCAGCGCGCAGGCCAGCGGCAGAACCGCCACCCAGCCGAAATTCTCGCCCGCCGGGTTCATCGCGATCACCACCCCGGCAAACCCCACCAGCAGCGCCGCGATCCGGTGCCAGCCGATGGTCTCGCGCAGCACCACCGCCGCCAGAAGCACGGTCATCAGCGGCGCCGAGAAGAAGATCGTCGTGACCTCGGCCAGCCCCATGAACGGAAATGCCGCATAAAACAGCGAAAACCCCGCCGCCAGCAACACCGCCCGCGCCAGATGCAGCGGCCAGAGCGGCGTCAGGATCCGGTGCGTCCCGCCCAGCCACAACATCACCGGCACCAGCAGGACCAGCGTGACGATGGAGCGCACGAAAATCAGGTTCCAGAGCGGATGCACATCCAGCAAGGTCTTCATCAACACGTCCTGCACCACGAAAAACCCCATGCCCAGCTCAACGGCGATGATGCCCTGAGTGGCGTTTGATGGCGGGGCGATATGTGGGGTGATCGTGGTCATGAAGCGGTCCAAAGCGGGGTCAGCCGCGCGATGGCGCAGCATTGTCACCAGCCTGCCCGCCGCCGCAATGCGGGGTCGCGCCTGTTTGCGACCCGATGTCGCAAACAGACCCCGCAAGGGCGCGCCTTGCGGGGTCTGTCAGCCTGCTCGAAAGGGGCCGCTCAGGCCTTGTTCATGCGGTTCTCGATCAATTCTTCCACCACCGACGGATCGGCCAGCGTCGAGGTATCGCCAAGCGCGCCGAAATCATTCTCGGCGATCTTGCGCAGGATGCGGCGCATGATCTTGCCCGAGCGGGTTTTCGGCAGGCCGGGCGCCCATTGCAGCAGGTCCGGTCTGGCGATCGGGCCGATTTCGCTGCGCACCCATGCTTCCAGCTCCTGGCGCAGTTCGGGCGTCGGCTCGATCCCGTTCATCAGCGTGACATAGGCATAGATTCCCTGACCCTTTATCGGGTGCGGATAGCCGACCACGGCGGCCTCGGCGACCTTGACATGGGCGACAAGGGCGGATTCGATCTCGGCGGTGCCCATGCGGTGGCCCGACACGTTGATCACGTCATCGACGCGCCCGGTGATCCAGTAATAGCCGTCCGCATCGCGTTTGCAGCCGTCGCCGGTAAAGTAATAGCCTTTGTAATCGCTGAAATAGGTCTGTTCGAACCGCTCGTGATCGCCGTAGACGGTGCGCATCTGGCCCGGCCAGCTGGATTTGATGCACAGCACGCCTTCGGCCACGGTGTCGGTCTGTTCCTCGCCGGTCGTGGCATCCAGGATCACCGGCTCGATCCCGAAGAACGGGTTCGTGCAACTGCCCGGCTTGGTGGCGGTGGCACCGGGCAGGGGGGTCAGAAGATGGCCGCCGGTTTCGGTCTGCCACCATGTGTCGACGATGGGCAGTTTGCCCTGACCGACCACCTCGTTATACCAGTTCCACGCCTCGGGGTTGATCGGCTCGCCGACGGTGCCCAGAAGCTTGAGCGTGCTCAGATCGCATTTCCTGACGAATTCGGGGCCTTGCCCGATCAGCGCGCGGATGGCGGTGGGGGCGGTGTAGAATTGATTGACCTTGTGTTTCTCGCAGACCTGCCAGAACCGGCTGGCATCGGGATAGGTCGGCACGCCCTCGAACATGACGGTGGTGGCGCCATTGGCCAGCGGGCCATAGATGATATAGCTGTGCCCGGTGACCCAGCCGACATCGGCGGTGCACCAGAACACATCGCCCGGATGGTAATCGAACACGATTTCATGGGTCATCGCGGCATAGACCAGATAGCCGCCCGATGTATGCACCACGCCCTTGGGCTGCCCGGTGGAGCCTGAGGTGTAAAGGATGAACAGCGGGTCTTCGGCGCTCATTTCCTCGGGGGGACAGTCGGGGCTGGCGGCGGCCATCAGGGCGTTGCAATCGTGGTCGCGCGCGGTCCATGTGGTCTGGGCACCGGTGCGTTTCACCACCAGGCATTGCACCCGGTCCGATGTGTGCAGCAATGCCGCGTCGGCATTGGACTTGAGCGCGCTGCTGCGCCCGCCGCGCGGGGCGTGATCCGCCGTGATCACCACCTTGGCGCTGCAGCCGTTGATCCGCGCCCCCAACGCATCGGGCGAGAAACCGGCAAACACGATCGAGTGGATCGCCCCGATCCGCGCACAAGCCAGCATCGCATAGGCGGCCTCGGGGATCATCGGCAGATAGAGAACGACGCGGTCGCCCTTGGTCACGCCCAGACCCTTGAGGACATTGGCCATGCGGCAGGTCTGTTCGTGCAATTCGCGATAGCTGATATGCAGCGCCTGGTCGTTTGGATCGTCGGGTTCCCAGATGATCGCGGTCTGGTCGGCGCGCGTCGCGAGGTGGCGGTCGATGCAGTTGGCGGACACGTTCAGCGTGCCATCGCCATACCAGTTGATATGCACATTCCCGAGATCGAAGCTGACATCGCTGACCGTGCTGAACGGCTTGATCCAGTCGATCCGCTTGCCCTGTTCGGCCCAGAACGCATCCGGGTCGCTGATCGAGGCGGCATACATTTCCTTGTATTTCGCGGCGTCAACATGGGCGTTGGCGGCAAACTCGGCGGTGGGAGGATAGGATTTGTCGGACATGTCGGACCTCTGTCATTTCAGTGCGGGCGCAGGTGATTTGACCTGCCCGGCCCGCGGCGGACAGGCCGTCGCGCGCAGGCGTCAGATCGCCAGATATTCAGCGCGAAGTTCCTCATTCGCCAGAACCTCGGAGGCGCGACCGTCAAAAACGATTCCGCCCGTATCCAGAATGACCGCGCGATCGGAAAGTTCAAGGGCGCGCACCGCGTTCTGCTCGACGATCACGGTGGTGATGCCCTGCTCCTTGATGATGCGCAGGGTCTTTTCGATCTCGTCCACGATCACCGGGGCCAGCCCCTCATAGGGTTCGTCCAGCAACAGCACCTTGATGCTGCGCGCCAGCGCCCGCGCCACCGCCAGCATCTGCTGCTCGCCGCCCGACAGGGTCACGCCCTCCTGCTTGCGCCGCTCGGCCAGACGCGGGAACAGATCATAAAGGCGCTCGAGCGACCAGCCGATGGGCGGCGCGATCTGCGCCAGTTGCAGGTTTTCCTCGACGGTGAGGCCGGGGATGATGCAGCGGTCCTCGGGGACAAGGCCGATGCCCACGGAGGCGGCCTGATAGCTTTTCATGTTGTGCAGGGGTTGGCCGTCCAGCCAGATCTCGCCGCGATGAAGCTGCGGATTGTCCATCCGCGCGATCGCCCGCAAGGTCGTGGTCTTGCCCGCGCCGTTGCGCCCCAGCAGGGCCAGGATCTCGCCCTCATGGACGTTGAAGCTGATGCCCTGGACGATATAGCTTTCGCCGTAATAGGCTTCCATTTCCCACACCGACAGAAAGGCCGGGGCGGTCTCGGCATAGTTCTTGCCCTTTGAGAAATCGGGTTTGACGTTCATTTTTCTCTCTCCCGTCCCGGTGCTGAGCCGGGACCTCATGTTTGGCCGCAATGTGCCGGGATGGCCCGGCGCAGGCGGCGCGGTGTGACGTCAGGCGGCGCTTTCGCCCAGATAGGCTTCGCGCACCTTGGGGTGGCCCTTGATGTTTTCCGGCGTGTCCTCGACCAGCGGGCTGCCCTGCGCCAGAACGGTGATCCGCTCCGCCAGCGAGAACACCACATGCATGTCATGTTCGATGATGGCGATGGTGATGTCGCGCTCGTCCTTGATCCGTTTCAGCAGGTCGATGGTGTTGTTGGTGTCGGCGCGCGCCATGCCGGCGGTGGGTTCGTCCAGCAACAGCAGGCGCGGTTCCTGCGCCAGGCACATGCCGATTTCCAGCCGCCGCTTGTTGCCGCGCGACATCGACGCCGAATGGTCATGGCGCTGATCGGCCATGTTCAGGCTTTCCAGCATCTGTTCGGCCTGTTCGATCAATTCGCGCTCATTGCCGGTGCTTTCCAGCGCCTGCATCCGGAATGCGCCGTCGCGTTTGGCAAAGATCGGGATCATCATGTTTTCCAGCACGGTCAGGTCGCCGAATATCTCGGGGGTCTGGAACACGCGGGAAATGCCCATCTGGTTGATCTCGTAGGGTTTGCGCCCCAGCACCGACTGCCCGTCGAACATGACGCTGCCGGTGTCCGGGATCAGCTTGCCCACCAGCACGTTCAGCAGGGTGGATTTGCCTGCCCCGTTTGGGCCGATGATGGCGTGGACGGTGTTTTCCTCGACGCTGAGATTGACATCCCCGAGGGCCTGAAGCCCTCCAAAGCGCTTGTTGACGTTCTTGACTTCAAGAATTCCCATCTCATCGGTTCCTTATTCGGCCGGTGTGGATTGCGTGGCGTCTTTTTCGGCGGTCTTGAGGGCTTTTTTCTTGCGGGTGAACAGCTGCGAGATGCGCTGCCCGCCTTCGACCAGACCACCGGGCAGGAAGGTCACGATCAGCATGAACAAGACCCCCAGCGTCAGATGCCAGCCCGAGCCGACAAAGTGATCCGCCACCCACACCACGGCGTTCTCCAGCCCGTCAGGCATGAAGCCGAACCACTGATGCAGCACGCTTTCGTTGATCTTCGAGAAGATGTTCTCGAAATACTTGATGAAGCCCGCGCCCAGAACCGGCCCGATCAGCGTACCTGCGCCGCCCAGAATGGTCATCAGCACGACCTCGCCGCTGGCGGTCCACTGCATCCGCTCGGCCCCGGCCAGCGGGTCCATCGACGCCAGCAACCCGCCGGCCAGACCGGCATACATGCCCGAAATCACGAAGGCGGCCAGCGTATAGGGGCGCGCGTTCAGCCCGGTATAGTTCATCCGCGTCTGGTTGGATTTGACCGCCCGCAGCATCAGCCCGAAGGGCGAGCGGAAGATCCGGATCGACAGGTAAAACGCCGCCAGCAGGAACAGCGCGCAGAGATAATAGCCAAGGGTGAAATCAAACGACCACCCCCCCACGTCAAGCGTGTAGGTCGAGCGCATCTCCCATGAGAACAGGCGCGTGACCGTGTCGATCGTGCCGACGGACAGGATCTGGATGTCGTCGGTATAGACCTGCAAGCCGGTTTCGCCATTGGTGATCGGCGTCAGCACCGAATAGGCCAGCCGATAGGACATCTCGGCCAGGGCCAGCGTCAGGATCGAGAAATAGATCCCCGAGCGGCGCAATGAGATATACCCCACCACAAGCGAGAAGATCCCCGCGACGATCACCGACAAGAGGATGGCCGGGATCACGTTCATGCTGAGCAGCTTGAACATCCAGACGGCGGAATAGCTGCCCACCCCCAGAAAGGCCGCATGGCCGAAGGACAGGTATCCGGTCAGCCCGAACAGGATGTTGAACCCGATGGCAAAGATGCCGAAGATCACGAAGCGCTGCATCAGGTCGGGATAGCCCGCGTTGAACTGCGCCATGGCGCTGTCGGAGGGGAACGGGTTCAGGATGAAGGGCGCCAGCAAGACGAGGGCGGCCACGATCAACAGTTTGGAAAGGTCGCGTTTGTTCAGTCCAAGCATGGCTTAGTCCTCCATCACGCCCTTGCGGCCGAACAGGCCACGCGGACGGGTAAGCAGAATGATAATGGCGATCACATAGATCACGATCTGGTCGATGCCGGGCAGAAGCGACTTGATCTCGTTCATCGAGGCAAAGCTTTCGAGGATGCCCAGCAGGAAACCCGCCGCCACCGCACCGGGCAGCGATCCCATGCCGCCCACGACGACCACGACAAAGCTGAGCACCAGGAAATCCATGCCCATGTGATAGTTGGGCGAATTGATCGGCGCATACATCACCCCCGCCAGACCGGCCACCGCCGCCGCCAGTCCGAACATGAAGGTGAACCGCTTGTCGATATTGATGCCCAGCAGGCCCACGGTCGCGCGGTCGGCCATGCCGGCGCGCACCACCATGCCGAAGGTCGTGAATTGCAGGAACGCGAACACGCCGCCGATGACCACCGCCGAAAAGACGAAATAGATCAGGCGCCAGTAGGGGTAGATCACCGTATTGGGATCAAAGCCCAGCAGCACACCGAAATCCAGACTGCCCTTGAACGCCTCGGGGGCGGGGGTCGGGATCGGGTTGGCGCCGTAGTAATGCTTGATGATTTCCTGAAGCACGATCGCCAGGCCAAAGGTCACCAGGATCTGGTCGGCATGCGGGCGCTTGTAGAAATGCTTGATCAGGCCGCGCTCCATGATGAAGCCGATGCCGATCATGATCGGGATCGAGAAC